>JADFHV010000176.1 GCA_022566975.1 Chloroflexota bacterium | reverse complement strand
CCCCGGTCAGCGCGCTGGGTCGGGGCGGCGAAAACTGTCTACCTGACTTCAGCCTCCAATATCTGACGGGAACTCGTGCATCGTTGTAAGCGATTCCTGCTCGATTAGCCCATCGGCGGGCTTGCCCTAGCTGATTATCTGACTGGCCTTGGCATGCTCGCGGGAACTGGTAAGGCCCCCCTGGGTTGCCCGCCTCCACTGAAGGATGGAGCAGCCGCACGGCACGTGTAACGGCAACGTCCGCGCCTCCCTCTTCCGACCAGCGTCGTGCGCCGTTCTCCGCCGCCTGTGGCGGAGAAGCCCGGTCGGGGGGCTCGGGGCTCGGCGCCCTGATGGACAAGGCACACGCCGTTTACGGCCAGTGGGACAAGCAGGTGCCCCGCTACGAGCTGCGCCGGACCATACTGAACGCGGTCGCCAAGCATCCCCCGGCCACCGCAGGGCGTCGGGCGCTTAAGATATACGGCGTAGCGCAGGACCAGACCGCGCCGCCCAGCTTCACCTTCCACGTGAACCGGTCCGAGATGGTACACTTTTCGTACCGCCGCTACCTGGAGAATATGCTGAGGGCCGCCTATGAGTTCAGGGGCAGCCCTCTCAGGATGCGCTTCAAGGGCAGGGGAGAGAAGTGACCGACTACCTGATCCTCGTCTCAGCCGGCTACCTGCTGGGGTCTATCCCCTTTGGGGTCATAGCCGGCTGGCTGGTGAGGCGTGTCGACGTGCGGGACTTCGGCAGCGGAAGCACTGGGATGACCAACGTGCTGCGCACCGTCGGCCGGCCGGCGGCCGTCGTCGTTCTTCTCCTGGACATGGCAAAAGCCGTGTCGGCTGTGGTCCTCGCCAGGGCCGTGTCCGACGAGCATGGAGTCGAGGTGGCGGCCGCTCTGGCGGCCCTCGTAGGTCATAACTGGCCGGTGTTCATAGGTTTCAGGGGCGGGAAGGGGACCGCGTCGGGCTGGGCAGGCCTTCTCATTCTGTCGCCCCTTGCGGGCCTTGTGGCGACCGTTGGGGGTGCCTCGACCATCGTGCTCAGCCGCTACGTTTCACTGGGGTCGGTCCTGGGAGCGACCGCAGGCGCCGTCAGCTTGACCGTCATCGCCGTAACCGGCCACGTCCCCCTCGTCTACATCTGGTTTGGCGCGATAGGCAGTCCGCTGATATTGGCTCGGCACTGGGAGAACATGAGGAGACTGCTCTCCGGCCAGGAGCGAAAGCTCGGGCAGCCCGTGAAGGGTATTTCGCCCGAGGTCGAAGGGCGGAAGGGCGTTGGATGGCCCAGGTCGGTATAGTCGGGACTACCAGCTGGGGGACGACCCTAGCCATAATTCTTGCCCGACGGGGCCTGGACGTGCGCCTGTGGGCGCGGACGGAAGACGAGGCGGCGGATTTACGCGCCCAGGGTCAGAGCTCCAGGTTCGTACCCGGCGTACAGTTTCCCCCAGGCCTGAGCGTTACCTCCGACAAGGCCGACGCCTTCAGCGAGGCTGACCTCGTGATAATTGCCGTCCCCTCCAGGTCGCTGAGGGATAACCTGCGGCTGATGGGCGACGCGTTGGCGGGCACCGCCGTCGTGGTCAGCGCGACCAAGGGGCTGGAGTCCGTCTCCGGGATGCGGATGAGTCAGATACTGGCCGAGGAGCTCGATCCCAGGGCGCACCAGGGAATATGCGCGCTGTCAGGACCGAATCTGGCCATGGAGATCATCCAAGACAAGCCCTCGTCAACCGTGGTTGCCTCCGAGAGCCTCGAGGTGGCAGTCAAGGCGCAGTCGCTCATCACCTCGCACCTGTTTCGCGTCTATACCAACGAGGATATCGTGGGTGTGGAGTTCGGCGGCGCCTTGAAGAACATCATAGGCCTTGGCGCGGGCATATGCGACGGCCTTGGATTCGGCGATAATGCCAAGGCGGCTTTCATGACGCGCGGCCTCGCGGAGATCACGCGGCTGGGCGTCGCCGGCGGGGCGAACCCGCTGACGTTCGCGGGACTGGCCGGCATGGGCGACCTGGTCGCGACCTGCTCCAGCACCCTCAGCCGGAACCATCATGTTGGGGAGCAGCTGGCGAAGGGCAAGACACTGGAGGAGACCCGCGCGGCCATGGCCAACGTGGCCGAGGGTGTCGACACCACTGCAGCCGCCGTCCTGTTGGCCGATCGGCTGGATGTGGACATGCCCATCACTCGCGCCACATACAACGTCCTCTTCAACGGCGTGGACCTGGAGCGGGCTATCTCCGAGCTGCTGGAACGGGCCCCCACCACCGAGTGAGATGGGCCTCGCGCTTCACGACCGGCGAGGCGCCCGGATGCCTACGTCGGTCCCTGGACGGCCTCAGGGCTGTCCAGCCCCTTCTTCCACGAGCCCATAATCCTCCGCCCGACCGCGATCGCTACCAGGAGTGAAAAGACGATTCCATATGCCCACGGCGGAAGGCTGATCGCCTCGCCTGTCAGGGCCAGAAGGTAGTAGCGTGGGGTACGGCCGACGAAAACGGCGAGAAGGTACCGCCCTCTGGGATAGTCGCTGTTTACGGAGAAGACTCGGAAGGGCGCGTACGGTATGGGGGAGAAGCCCGCGAGAAGGAGGACGGGGAATGGCCGCTTATTGAACCAGCGTTCCCCTATCTGGTACGGCCTTTTCTGTGTCAGCTCTCTGATCGGTCGCACGTTCAGCAAGACTCTCAGAAGCGAGTAGTTGAAGAACTCCATCCAACAGGTCGCAGCCCCTCCTACCAGCGCGATAAGCCAGGGAGCGTAAAGGTCCCCATAGAGCAGGACCATGGGCTCGTGTGGCAGCCACGGAATGAAGAAGTTAGAGATAGCGGTGTAGAAGGCGAACCAGACCAGCGACTGGTATGCCGGGGCGACTACCGCGACTGCCAGCGCCGCAACCCCGAAGGCCGCGATAAACACAGCGCCAAGTTGCCAGGATCTGCTGGCTCTGGGCAGTCGACTGAGCATGTGTGCTCAAAGCTCCCGGGACCGGCTTATCGGGGGGTGCGAGGAGTGTATGCCGCCGTCGAGAACGGGATGCCCTCCATCGACTCCCGTACTTTCTGGGCCTTGAGTGGCCGCCTTCTTGAGTCAGGCCGACCAGCAGGTTACAAACCCGAATCTAGCGTGTCAACCCCAACTGGCGGTAGGTTGGACAGGGAAACTTAACCACCCAGCTCGCCCGGCTCGTTGAGGATAGCCGCCACAGTGGCGATACCGCCGTCTCGGCCTGAAAAAGCCGGTGCATCACCAGGCCCTGTGTTTCAGGGCACCGAGGCTACGAGCGTTACCCAGTCGCCATCCACGATAGCGCTGCCCAGTCGCCCGCCGGCGGAGGTCAACGCCTGTTCGACGCCGTGACTGTTCTCAACGAGAATACCGGATGCGATGATTCTGCCACCGCTCCTGACGGCTCGGACCAGGTCGGCCGACATCTCGGACACCGCCCTGGCCGAGATGTTGGCGAGGGCGACGTCATAGCTGTGGGGCCGAACGTCCGGATGGGGTAGGCTCCCCTGGGTAACCCGGACGGCATGCGCCACGCCGTTCTGCTCTGTGTTTCGCTTGGCTACATTGACGGCGGCCTGGTCTACGTCCAGTCCGAGAACGCTCCTGGCACCCAGCTTTGCCGCCGCTATGGACAGGATCCCAGACCCGCAGCCCACGTCCAGAACATCCATCCCCGGCTCTTGCAGCGCCTCCAACAGCTCAAGGCACATGCGCGTCGTGGGGTGATGCCCCGTTCCGAAGGCCATGCCGGGGTCAAGATTGACGACAACGTCCGTCTCCTCAGGGGAATAGTCTCGCCAGCTGGGCGCGATGACGACGTTCTTCCCCACGTGCAGGGTGTGAAAATGCTCCTTCCACGCCTCTTCCCAGTCCTTCTCGTCTACCTCTCGCTCCAGCAGAGGAGAGATGTTTGAGACGTGAGCGACCAGCCTGACGCCCACATCGATGTGGTTACGGCGCTCCTGGGTCGAGTCGTTAAGAGGGAGGTAAGTCTTGACGGTTACGCGGCGGTCCGGAGCGGGGGCCTCGCCCTCGTCGGGGTTATAGCCACCCTCGCTCTCCACCGCGACACCGCCGTGTCCGTAGCGGTAGAAGATCGTGGAGAGGGGCTCGACGAATTCCGGCGGGGTCTCGACGCTCAGCTCAAGCCACTTCAAGGGATGTTAGCCTGCGCAGGCTGGGTTGGGCCGTGCCTACCGGAAGTCACGGACGGGCCGGCGACAGATATGCCTTTATTCGGAACCACCGAGGGTGTCCTTGAACTTGTCGAACCAGCCCTTGCCATCAGCTTCAGCGTCGCTCTGCGGGTCGCCGAGGCTTTCAGCGAGCTCTTTGAACAGCCGGCGCTGCTCGGCCGTTAGCCTGCTCGGGGTATCGACGACGACGGTGACCAGCTGGTCTCCCCGCTGCCTGGCCTGGAGGTGGGCCACGCCCTTACCCTTGAGCCGAAACACCCTCCCCGACTGGGTACCGGCAGGGATGTCCAGGTCCGTATCCCCCTCCAGCGTAGGCACGCTCACCGTGGCGCCAAGAGAGGCCTGCGCGACATTGATGGCCCGTGTGTAGTGAATGTCGTAGTTGTGCCTGCGGAAAACGGGGTGCTCCTTCACCTTTATGGAGACGAACATATCGCCCGGTGGACCACCGTTGACGCTGGCCTCGCCCTCTCCGGCGAGCCTCATCTGCGACCCGTTTTCTACTCCCGCTGGGATAGAGACGGCCAACTTTCGTGTCCGTCGCTCCCGTCCCCGGCCCCTGCACCGTGAGCAGGGATGGGTGATGAGTTTGCCATCACCTCGGCAGGTCCCGCAGGTGGCCACCTGCACGAACTGGCCGAATATGCTCTGGTGCGCGCGACGCACCTGCCCTGTGCCCCTGCAGTTGGTGCACATGCTCGGGGAGGTTCCCGGCTCGCTCCGGGAGCCCTTGCACTGACTGCAAACCTCCGTGCGCTGGATCTCGAGCTCGGCCTCGCTCCCGAAGACCGCCTCCTCGAATTCGATGGTCACGGAGTGCTGCAGGTCGGCGCCCCGCTGAGCTGTGGTCGTCCGGGAGCTGCCGCCGAGTCCACCGCCGAAGAACGCCTCAAAGATGTCCCCGAAGCCGCCGAAGTTCTCGAAGCCCTCGAAGCCACGTGCCCCGCCGTTGCCCGATGTTGCGCTGTGCCCGAAGCGGTCGTACGCCCCGCGTTTATTGGGGTCGGA
>JADFHV010000175.1 GCA_022566975.1 Chloroflexota bacterium | reverse complement strand
ATGCTTGAAGGAAAGAAGATACATCCGGGAGTCGATATGGGTGTCGCGCCGGGTTGGGGGCCGGGCTACCAGCCGCTTGACGAGCCGGGGATGGACGCCGCTGCCATGCTGGCTGCGGCCAGCAGCGGCCAATTGCAGGCGGACCTGTCTCACATGGTCTTGCTGGGCGAGCTTTCCCTGGAGGGTCAGTTGCGCCACACCGACGGTGTCCTGTCCATGGTGAGCGTGGCCCGGGACCACGGGCTCTCCACGGCGGTGGTGCCCCAGTCCAACGCCCGCGAGGCGGCTCTCATTGATGGGATGGAGGTGGTCCCCGTGGCCTCCCTTCGTCAGCTGACGAGTCATCTTCGAGGCGAGACATCCATCCCCACCTTTGAGCCTCCCCAGGATGAAGCGCCTCCTCTCGCTGACGATGGAGTTGTGGACCTGGCCGATATCCGTGGACAGGAGCACGCGAAACGTGCGCTGGAGGTTGCCGCCGCCGGTGGCCACAACCTGCTGATGAGCGGACCTCCCGGCAGCGGTAAGACCCTGCTGGCACGCACGCTCCCGTCGATCCTGCCCAAGATGACCCATCAGGAGGCGATAGAGGTCACCAAGATATACAGCGTCGGTGGACTGCTGCCCGCGTCCTCTCCGCTGGTGACCGAGCGCCCTTTCCGGTCGCCCCACTACACGATCTCCAACGCCGGCCTTGTGGGAGGGGGCCGTCAGCCAAGGCCCGGCGAGATCACCCTGAGCCATCGAGGCGTGCTCTTCCTCGACGAGCTGCCGGAGTTCGGCCACACCGTTCTGGAGGTGCTGCGCCAGCCCGTCGAAGACAAGGTGGTGACCATCAGCCGCGCCCAGGGGTCGGTCACCTTTCCGGCGAACTTCATGCTCGTGGCGGCGATGAACCCCTGCGCGTGCGGTTTCGCGAGCGACCCGGTCAAGGAGTGTACCTGCACTCCCAGCGCCATATCCAGGTACAGGAGGCGCATTAGCGGCCCTCTGCTGGACCGAATAGACATGTTCGTCGAGGTGCCCAGGGTCGAGTACGAGAAGCTGGTGGAGCGCTCCAAGGCCGAGTCTTCAAAGGCTGTGCGCGGAAGGATCGAGGGGGCCAGGGTAGTCCAGGCCGGAAGATTCGCCGAGACCCCGCTCATCTCGAATGCGGAGATGGGGCCTGTGGAGGTCTGGGACTACTGCCAGGTGGACGACTCGGCGCAGGGGCTGCTCCAGGCGGCCATGAAGCAGATGCACCTGTCGGCGCGGGGCTTCCACCGCATCCTCAAGGTCTCACGGACCATAGCCGACCTGGCGGGCGCCGAGACCATCGTCATCTCACACCTGGCGGAGGCGCTGCAGTACCGCCCCACGGCGTGGGGGTGAGCCGGTGCCCAGTAGACATGCCGACTGGATGGCGCAAGCTGAGCGAGACCTTGAGGTAGCTCAAAGAAACGCCGCTGAGGGGTATTTTGAATGGTCGTGCTTCGCATCACACCAGGCCGCAGAAAAGGCGATCAAGGCTGTGTACCAGCATCTGGGGGGCGATGCGCGTGGTCACGATCTGGATGGGTTGCTTAGCGGACTAGCCGATCGGGTGCAGATTCCTGAAGACCTCCCGGCCAAAGTCAGTGAGCTAGGCAAACACTATATCGCTCCGCGTTATCCGAACGCACACGCCGGCGGAGCGCCGTTTCAACACTATACGCGTGACGAAGCTCAGAGGGCGGTGGAGCATGCAGAGGAGGTCATTCGGTTCTGTCGAGGTCACCTGGCTTGACCGGGCCGCGGTCCGAAAGACGGTAGAAGGGGCGGTCGGGCGGCTCGTACAAGACCGGCCGGAGATCGAGCGGGTCGTCCTCTTCGGCTCCCTGGCGCGTGGCGACGCGGTGCCGGGGAGCGATGTCGATCTGCTGGTCGTCGTCTCGGACAGCGACCGGCCTTTTCTTGACCGAATCGCTATGTTTAAGCCAGACGGCATCCCGATCGGGGTGGACGTGTTCCCCTACACCGAGGCAGAGCTGACGTCGATGCTCGAGGACGGGAACCCACTGGTAAGTCGGGCTCTCTCCGAGGGTATCGTGCTGTTCGAGAGAGCCCGTCCGTGACCCTCGGCGACATACCGTCATACGCGATCAAACGGTAGGTAACGAATCCGACGGTGCCGCCGCGAGGCTTCTTGTGATTGACCTCAGGCCGAAGGCGGTGCCAAAGGCGACAGGGGAGAGGTTAGGTCATTTCCGCTTGCGGGCAACAATCGCGAACAGGCCGCTCTCGGTCTCATCTCCTTCGCCAGTCAGCGATGGGAGAAAGGTGGCCTCTTCAAATCCACATCCTTCCAGTAATGAGTGGTACTCGGCGTCAGTGTACGCCTGAAGGCTCTGGGCGTACCGGGTCACGTCTCCTCCGGCGGCATCAATCACGAGATATCGTGTGGTGGCGGTATGTGTCGCTGAGTCCCAGAAATTCTCCTGAAGACACAGATAGGGCTCATCGCAGAAAAGCCCTCTTTTAGCGGAATACCAAGAGGCCGCATTCTCCCCTTTTGCCTGAATCCCTTCAAAGGTATGAGGCTCGAGGAGGAGAACCCCGTCGCCGTCAAGGGAGTGGCAGGCCCTTTCTAGGATGCTCCTGGCATCGGCGGGTCTGAAGACGTTGAGTTCCCCAAAGATGAGCATGGCCAGCCCGTGATCGGAGCCATACTCAGCCCTCCTCATATCCTCGCAGATGTAGGTGCAACTCAGGCCCTCTTTATTGGCCTGGCTCCTTGCATACGCTATCGACGCAGGGGAGTAGTCTATGCCTGTGCACTCGTGTCCCAGGCTGGACAAACGGCTCGTGTATAGGCCCGGTCCGCAGCCCAGGTCCAGAATTCTGGTGGGATGTTCGGACAGCAGCTCCTGATGAATCCAGCTCACCTGTCTGTCGATCTTGTCAGAGCGGCGACTGGCGGCATCGTGGTCCTGGCCGAGGTGCTCCTTGAGCATACGTCGGCTGAAGTCAGGATCATCCCAGGGGATATTCTCTCCCTCAGCCCAGGGGATGGGAACAGGCTCGCGGTTAATCAGATTCAGGAGAGACATGGCTTTGTTGACAACCTGACATCAGGATGTTGTCCCACCCACCCGCCCTGAATTTGAATCTGGGGGGCACCCCTTCGGCGATGCTCAGGGCAGGCTCCCAGATCCCAGCGCAAGTCCCGACTTGTCGGGACTTGCGAATCCCCCGAACGCGGCGATGCCGCACATCCCGGACTCGGGTCCGGGGCGTGTGCCAAACCCATCACAAGGGCCCCATTTAGACGGGCTTCTAGTCCGCCGGGGTGGCCGCCGGCTGCTCTGACCTCTTGAACTCGGGGATCACGTGCTCGCCGAAGAGCTCGATGGACCTCATCACCTTCTCGTGAGGGATGGTCTCCGTCTGCATCATGATCATCATCTGGTCGATGCCGGTGGCCTCGTGCTTCTTCAGCGCCTCGATGCACGTGTCCGGATTCCCTGCGATCACGACGGCCCTATCGGCCAGCGTGTCGGCGTCGAGGTCGTTCCAGACCTTGTGGGCGATGGCCCCTCCTCCGGAGAGGTCCAGCGCCTCCTCGGCCGTCTGCCCTTCGTCCAGCTCCACGTAGCGGGAGAAGTTCTGACGCAGGTGCTCCGGCACGCCCCCCCATTTCTCCAATAGCTGCTTGTAGATGTCCTTCTGGCCCTGGACGTATGGGCGGTCCGGACCGAAGAAGGCCTTGAGAGACTGAGCGCCCAGCTCCCGCGCTTCTTTGTCGTCGTCCAGGCAGATGCCCAGCGTCGAGCTGGCCCACTGGTCGTTGACGAAGGCTCCCACGGGCCTGGCCTTCTTGACGTTCTCCTTATAGGCGCGAACGTGAGGCTCCAACTCTGCGGGGGTACTGGAGCCGAAGGCCAGCACGCCGATTCCCTTCTCGGCGGCGATCTCGTAAGTTGATGGCTGCAGCGCGGCCACCCAGATGGGCGGATGCGGCTTCTGGTAGGGCTTGGGCAGCACCTGCCTGGCGGGAACGTTCCAGAACCGGCCCTCCCACGAGAACCAGTCGGACTCCCATATCCTGGGCACCATCGTCAGCGACTCGTCCCACCTGTCACGGCTCTCTCTGGGGTCTATTCCCATCCCCATGAGCTCGTAGGGAGCGGAGCGCCCAGTTCCGAAGTCGACCCTGCCTTCCGACAGGTGGTCGAGCATGGCGACGCGCTCGGCCACGCGGACGGGGTGGTGGTACGGTAGAATGACGACCCCGAGGCCCAGCCGGATGCGCTTTGTTCGCTGACTCAGTGCGGCGTAGACGATGTCGGAGCAGGGGGAAGCCGAGAACCCGGTGAGGAAGTGGTGCTCCACGAACCACAGGTAGTCGAAACCTACCTCGTCGGCAAGTATGCACTGCTCCATCGTCTCCTGGAGCACCAGGTGGTCGTCGAGGGTCGGGCGCTGCATCTCGTACTGCAGGGCGAGCTTCATGGTAGACCCCTTTCAGGAGGCTCTGGGCGGGTGCAATTCTACCCCGTCGGTCGAGGGGCCACAAGGCAGCGCACAGCCGTGAGTCAGACGCCCGCTGAGGGCACCGGTGAGAGGCAGCTTCCCTGGCTCGTGATGGGCTATCTGAGCGCGAGCTCGAGCTGTCGCGGTTGTGGGTCTGGCCGCCGGGACCGGCGTTCGGCGAGGCCATACGCTGCTCTGAGCTTCCCGACGTGCGCCTGTATCCCGTTCTGCACGAGCCGCGACGCGTAGGCGCCGGGGTAGAGCTTACCATAGCTGGCCGCCAGACCAGGGTGCTCCCGCCCCAGGAATTCCAGGAAATGCTCCTTGGTGCCCGGCTTGAGGTAGAGGGTGCTGCCCCACAGGAATCTCGCGCCATGGTCCGCCGCGGCCCGTGCGACGGTCTCCATGTTGTCAGCAATGTCGGTGAGGCCGGGGATCACGGGAGCCAGGGCGACGCCGGCGTTGACGCCCGCGGCTACCAAACGCCCCATCGCGGCGAGCCGCTTTTTGGGAGGAGGGGTGCCGGGCTCCAGCCTTCGCCATAGCTCATCGTCCAGCGTCGTGACGCTGAAGCAGACGGTGCAGCCGGCCCTCTGCTCCAGCTCGGCCATTACGTCCGCGTCCCTTACGGCCATCGTCCCCTTGGTCACGAGGCTTACAGGGCTACGCCAGTCGACGAACGCCTCGAGGCATCGGCGGGTCAGCCTGTATTTGCCCTCGATGGGCTGGTACGGGTCGGT
>JADFHV010000174.1:1485-5244 GCA_022566975.1 Chloroflexota bacterium | reverse complement strand
CGATGTGCTTGGCCCCCGAGCAGCCCGCCATGTGCTGGCTGGCGCCCGAGATTCCTACCGTGATGTACAGGTCCGGCGTTACGGTCTTGCCAGTAAGTCCGACCTGGTAGCTATGGTCCAGCCAGCCGGCGTCGCAGACCGCGCGCGAGGCGCCGACGGCCCCACCCAGGAGCCGGGCCAGCTCTTCCAGCACTTCGAAGGGCTCTGGGCCACCGAGGCCACGTCCACCGCTGACCACGACGCGCGCATCCTCCAGACGGACGCCTTCCGACTCGCTCCGCACCGTCTCTACCAGTCTTGACCGGACCACGGAGGGGTCGAGTCCTGCGTCGATGTTGACTACGTCCCCGGTCCGAGACGGGTCCGGCTCCAACGGCTCGAAGGCCTTGAGCCGGAGGACGACGACCTGAGGAGCAGAGTCGGCGAAGGTGAACCTCGCCATGGCGTTGCCGCCATACACGGGGCGCGTGGCCACGACGCGCCTGGTATCCGGGTCCACCTCTAGGTCAGTGCAGTCCTGCGCCAGGCCGGCGCCCAATCTGAACGCCAGCCGTGGCCCGATATCTCTACCGGACGGGGTCCTCCCCACGATGACGACCTCCGGCTCAACACGGCTGCAAGCCTGCTGGAACGCCGCCAGGCTGGCATCGATCGACGGCTCCGCCAGAAGGGCGTCCTGGACGACATATACGGTGTCCGCGCCGTATGAGATCGCCTCCGAGGCCGCACCGTCGAGACCGCTCTCCATCCCCAGGAATGCGACGGCCACGTCCTGGTCCAGCTTCTCGTGCAGGCTGCGCCCGGCGGCAATCAGCTCTGCCGTGACCGGCTGCATCCGCCCTTCGGCCGTCTCTCCGAGTACAAGTATTCCAGACATTCCGGTCCCCTCTCAGATCAGCTTGGCCTCACGCAGGCGCAGGGCCAGCTTTCGTCCCGCGTCTGCGTCATCGTCACCCTCAACGAACTCGCACTCCTTGTCGACAGTGGGTATGAACAGGTCGATGAGTCGCAGCTTCGGCGCGAGCCTGGCTGCGTCCAGGTCCAGGTCAGCCGCCGTCCAAACTGTAGGCGCCTTGCGGCTGGCGGTCATTATGCCGCGGAGTGTGGGGTACCGTGGCTCACCCAGCTCGTTGCTCACGGTTACCAGGGCCGGTAAAGGCGCCTCTACCACCTCGTAGCCGTCGGTGATGGCGCGCTGGACGACCAGCCCGCCGTCGACGGACTCCACCTTCTGGGCGACCGTGATGCAGGGTAGGTCCATCATCTCGGCGACGCCCAGGGGCACGGACGCATTGTCCCAGTCCGAGGCCTGTCGGCCACACAGGATCAGGTCGAACTCGCCCAGCTTCTTGATGGCCTCGGTGAGGACATACGCCGTGGCGAAGGCGTCCAGGTCCTCGACCGCCTCGTCCTGGACCAGCACCAGCTGGTCCGCGCCCATGGACAGAGGCTTCTTCATGACGTCCATGACGAAGTTATTGCCAACGCAGACCACGGTGATGTTGGCTTCTCCGCTGTCTTTGATGCGGAGCGCCGCCTCGACCGCGTTCTCGTCAAAGCCATTGACGACCGGCGGGATGCCCGGTGCCGGGACGACGCGCTTGGCCTCGGCGTCGATCCGGAACGCCGAGGCCGGAGTCTCGGGGTCCACCACCTGCTTCGCACAAACAACGATGTTCAAGGGCACGTCAGCCTCCCGGGCATCTGCTTATGATAGTGCCGCGCCGAGCGGGTCTCAAACCCGGCCCTACGAGCACAGACCGCTTCCGAGGAACCGGAAGCCAAGGGGGAATATAGCAAGCGGCCCTTGGGGTGTCAACGCAGGTCTTGTCGCTGCCCAGGGGAAGCGCGCACATAACGGTACTCCCCTGCGAGGAACATTGACTTGGATGCGAACCGAATGGGAACGGTGAACGCGGCCCAATCTGGACCCCTCCGAGCCGGGTTTGTATGCAAGACTACCAAACTTTCGGCAGAGCGCGCACATCTTATTTAGTGAAACCACCTTTATCAGTGAAGACACCTTTAATGTAGGGCGAAGCTGGCGGCGCCGGGCGCTGCCAGGGTTTTTGATTCGAGCGATTTGGGAAGGCGGACGGTGATCACCGATACCGTAATGGGGCGGAGGAGGCTCAAATGAACCCTAAGCGATGGGGAGTGATAGGGGTCTTGACATTGACCCTAGGGCTGGCCTTTGGGCTCTCGCCGGTCTTCGCGGCGAAAGGGAATGGCGACCCGCCTCGGAAGATCGTCGTGTTCAATGCCGAGTTCCAAGATGCGGAGGCCCAAGAAGCGTTGGTGAATAAGGCTGGCGCCACACCCCTGAGGTCCCTGCCATTGATCAACGGCTTTGTGGCGTTAGTGCCATCGGCAGCCCAGGCGTCACTGGCCGACAACCAGGAAGTGGCGCGAGTCGATGACGACGTGGTTGTGTTGGCGTTGGCCAAGCCCGACAAGGCGCCTGGCGGCGCCAAAAAACCAAAGGATGGCGAACCGCCACCCGCACAATCTCTTCCGTGGGGCGTCGACCGGGTCGACGCGGACCTCACCGGCAACAACACTGGAGCCGGCGTTAAGGTGGCTGTCGTAGACACCGGAATAGACCTCAAGCACTCGGACCTGAGTGTAAAAGGCGGGGTTAATACAATTAACCCTCGAAAGAGCGCCCAAGACGACAACGGCCATGGGACCCACGTAGCCGGCACAATAGCTGCGCTTGACAACGATATCGGAGTCGTGGGAGTCGCCCCCGATGCTCATCTGTACGCTGTAAAGGTGCTGGACCGGAACGGCTCCGGCTTCCTCTCAGACGTCATTGAGGGTATAACCTGGGCTATTAACAACGGGATCCAGGTGGTCAACTTGAGCCTTGGCACCTCCGCCGACATCCAGTCCTTCCACGACGCCATTATCGCCGCGGACAACGCGGGTATCGTAATAGTGGCGGCGGCTGGCAACAACGGGGGATCGGTGATCTACCCGGCCGCATACGACGAGACAATCGCCGTCTCAGCGACGGATAACACGGACGCATTGGCCGGATTCAGCAGCCGCGGTCCGGAGGTGACGTTGGCTGCGCCGGGAGTCGATGTTCCATCGACCTGGAAGGGCGACAGCTACAAGACGATTTCCGGTACGTCCATGGCGACACCCCACGTGACCGGATCTGCCGCGTTGGCAATCGCGAGGCGTGTGGCAGATGTGCAAGGAACTCTAGAGAGCACCGCGGATGACCTGGGCGCGGCGGGGCGTGACGACTTCTACGGCCATGGATTGGTGGACGCTGAGGAGGCCGCCACCGGAACACAGACCAACCCCTAGCGCTGACCGCACATCGTAACCCACGACCACGAGGGCTGTTGAACAGCCCTCGTGTTGTTTTTCCCCGACAGAACCTATGCCGGTATCCGACCTGCTCGGGGTGGGGCGGCATGAGACCCCGTCCGGGGAGGGCTGGGTGGGGATACCCACCCTTGGAGTGTGGCGTCACAGCTCACATAACCGTTTTGCTGCGTGTCTGAGGACTCGGCAAAATGCGCTCCGATGGCCTTGGCGGTCTCACTCTGTTGATGTCAGCTCAACATCCTCGCCGGGGAGCCCGGAGGGGTATGCCCCATGACACGAGCCCGTAGGGGCGGACCTATGTGTCCGCCCGGTCCCGGTGAGGGTCAGGAGCACACGTCGCGCCGTTCCGGTGCCGGCTCTAAAGCCGCAGCCGAATCGCGACTCGATGAGGTGGGGCTCGACGCTGGTGTCACG
>JADFHV010000174.1:0-1475 GCA_022566975.1 Chloroflexota bacterium | reverse complement strand
GCCGCAGCCGGCGTATCCACCACGGCGGCGGTGTGTATGCCCTCGGCCGAGAGCATCTGAGCGAGGGTCTCCGCGTCCTCCGGCAGCGGCTCCCAACCCATGAAAGACATCGTCCACCGGCCGGTGGCGTGGTCGGCGCGGGCCGGCATGGTGGGAAATCCGCCGGCGTAGTGGCTCTCGAATCGCACAGCCTTGCCCGCCAATGCGTCGAGCGACGGCGTGCAGATTGGTCGTTGCCGTAGGCGCCGATGTGGTCCTGCCTGAAGGTGTCCGCTACGATCCAGATTACGTTCATCGCTCTCCCAGCGTCGCCCAATCGTATTCGCCAACCTATTGCCAGTCAACCGGAGACCGGCCATGCCGCCGTCTATGCAAGCCGGCACGCTTGACCCGTTCTCCTCGGTTTTCGATAATGGGTCGTAGGTACAGGGGTGAAAGCCGTTTGACCAAGGTGACCGAAAAGTACGCGGGAGAGACTCACAGCCCTCTCTTTATCTGCGACTACTCGCCCCCACGCGGAGCGGACCCGAAGCTGTTCGAGTCGGTCCGTAACCTGGAGGTCGACTTCGTCTCGGTGGCGTACAACCCGGCCAGGTCTACGAGGGTCCTATCCGCCATAGCCGCCTATTGGGTCAAGGAGAACGCAGGCCTGGACGTCGTCTTCACCATCGGCACCAGAGACATCAACACCCTTGGACTGCAGAGCCTGCTCCTCGGCGCCCAGGTCCTTGGACTCGACAACGTCGTCGTCGTGAAGGGGGATGACTTCACCGAGCGAGACCTCTGTATCGTGAAAGACGTGAACGACATCCCTCCGACCGGCCTCCTGAGGTCGATCGCCCAGATGAATGAGGGCCTGGACTATAAGGGGCTGAAGCTCCGATCGCCAACCGACTTCTGCATCGGCGCCTCCATGGACCTGGGCCGGGGTCTGGAACGCGAGGCCAAACTGACGAGACGCAAGGTGGAGGCCGGTGCCCAGTACTTCGTCTCCCAGCCGACCTTCAATCCCTCATTGGCCAAGGAGTTCCGGGAGCTGTACGCGGAGCGATACGAGCACGAGCTGGACGAGCCGGTCTTTCATGGCGTCCAGGTGATGACCCGAGAGAGCATCTCTTTCGGCGACATCCCGCAGTGGGTCAGGGACGACCTCGCAAGAGGCAGGTCGGGCCAGGACATCGCGCTCCAGATATTGCACGGGTACAAAGACGCCGGCTTCAGGTCTTTCTACATCGTCCCGCCGATACTCAAGGGGGGCCGGCGAGACTACGAGATCGCTCAGGCCGTCGTCGACGCATTTCGCTCCGAGACGCCGCCGGCGGTCACGCGTCCAGTCGGGGCCGACTGAGCACTAAGCGCTCGTTGACGCTCAAGTGGGCCGTGACTATAATCGTGTTGGTTGGGCCTTATGACCGGAGGTTGGTGAACCTTGGCGAACGAGACCGGCAAGCGGTATAGCTGCTCCAAGTGCGGCT
>JADFHV010000173.1 GCA_022566975.1 Chloroflexota bacterium | reverse complement strand
GTTCATGCTGGAGATCGAGGCCGTCGCCTACGTCGAGTAGTATGGCAGCATTCCTGCATCCAGCAGAGGTGACCAGACATGTTGTCATGCCCTGCACCTGTCGGCGTCCAGAAATCCCATCCGTTGAGACACACACTAAGGAGCATGGAGCGAAAGCTGGTACGGGAGCGGACCGAGCTGGGTGTTCAGGCCGTGGCGCATGACTTGGCCGACCGGTGGCAGCTAGCGCTGGAGCGCCACACCGCGCCTCCGGCCCCCATCGACTTCCCTCGCATGCTGACTAAGGCCGGGATCTACGTTCTCACGACTCCCAGAGCCATCGTCTACCTCGAAGAGTGCGAGAGGGCCGGCTCGGTGCCAGACCCCCGTCGACTGCTACAGAAACTCCTACCCTGGTGTCCATATGGGCAGGTCTAGCGACACCCCGTACCGTCATGTTCGATGTAACCCCCAGCGCCTTCCCAAGACGCCATCACGCTTGTCACAGATTTCAAACTTTTCTAAGAATTAGATCAGCTCGGTCCGTTCTTCTGGGCCCTCGAAGGACCGCCTAACACCGGCATCGTCCGTCTAAATCTCCGCAATACCGCCACCGAGAGGGCTTGACTTTTCTTATATTAGTCTTAAATAATAGCCATTAGCGGTGGGTGGAAGCACCCAGTTCCCTATCGTGGCCCGCACGGATGCCGTGTCCGTGCAGACACTCAATCAGCTCTAGGTCCCAACCAAGGAGTCCGGTCGTTCAAGAGGGATGTATGGACTCCCGGTAACGCCGCACCGAATGGAGCGGCGATCGCCGAAAGCAAGTCAGCCTACCCGCTAGCACCACGTTCGGAAAGGAGGCCCAAGGTGGTCACAGTCGCCAGACCCCTGATCGAATCAGCACCCGGTGTCACCGTCGAGAGTCCTCGACCCTCTACAAACGGGACGGTGACCGCCGACCGAATGGTGTGCCCCCGCTGCGAGGCGCGGCTGAGGGTCAACTACTTCGAGCCCGAGTGCCTCCAGTGCGGGTACGCGGACTACACTCATCGACCGTCCGCCCGGGTTAGGAAAAACGTCGTCAACTCCGGAACGAGGTACGTGCTCAGATACGTAGGCGACTTCCCCGCGCTGTCCGATACACTGGCGCACATCCAGCTCCACCGGCTGCGCAACCGAGTCGTATATGGCGTGAGCTGCCCCTTCTGCGGCAGATCCATGGCCCAGGCTTCGCTGTCCGGCAAGCGCCGTGAGGTGCGGGAAGAGCGCTACAAGTGCATGGACGGCCACCGCGTCTCCCTGACGCCCAAGAGAGACGGAGGCCTTGGCTGGAAGTAGCGCCTACCGCCAGAAGTACGCACTCCCTTCAGCATGGCGGGACCGAAAACACCGGTCCCGCCTATTTTTTTCCTGACGGCCGTCCGTCCGACCTCACCCAAAAGAGCTAGTCCTTTTTCGCGGTCGAAATCACCCCCCTGGGTGATGTACACGTGCCATATACTCCTTATGCTGGGCTCGCCTGGGAAAGTCCCTGGCAGCAACCAGGAGGGAAGCGAAAATGATCTGGTTCAAATCTTGCCCACGCTGCGAGACCGGCGCGGTCGTGCTCGACAAGGACTTCTACGGCAAGCACATCCAGTGCCTCCAGTGCGGCTACATGAAAGACCTTGACGACGGGTACGAGTTCAAGGGGTCCCAGCAAAGGCCCGAGGTCAAGGTTGCCATGAGCCTCGAAAAGGAGACGGTGGCCGTCTAGCCTGCTACGGTCCAACGATGGGCCGGTAGATGTCCGGATGCCAGCCGCAGGCCGTCCCGCAGGGCGTCATCACATCCTGCGCGACGACGGTGCCATACTCGGGCGCTGAGCCGCTCCCCCCTCCACTCGGCGTTCCCCATTTCGAGACCTCTTTCTGTGGAACCACGCCTATCCGAGAAGTGCTGGCCGAAACTCACCGCGGAGCATCCCGAGACCGCTGAGGCAAAAATAGAGAGGACCGCCCCGCCTGCGTTCTCGGCGACCTCAACGGTTCCGAGATGGCCACCCGATCTCGGTATCGTCTCAGTCCGGGGACCCGCAAGCGGGCCGAGCCGCCTGCGCAGGGCAGTGGCCAGTCCCCAGTAATCCGGGGAGGGCAGAGGGGCAAGGACGCTTTGCAACGGGTATGGGGATACTCCCACACCCCTTAATAGGCGGGCGGGTGGGAAAAAGGCGTCACTCCCACCAATAAGCGATCCCCAGCAGCCCTGGACCGATGTGCGCGCCCAGCACAGGCGTGAACTCGCTGACGAATAGCTCCTCGCATGGGTGCATGGCCTCGAGCCGCTGCCTGAGCTCCTCGGCGGCCTCCGGCGCGTCCGCGTGCATCACCGTGGCGTGCAGAGGGCCCCGCTCGACGCCCTCGTTGACCAGCTCCAGCAGGCGGGTCATGGCGCGCCGCTGAGTCCGGGGACGCGCCACCGTTCGCACCTCCCCCCGCACCATCTCGAACACAGGCTTGATGCCCAGCAGCGACGTGCCGGCGTGAGCGATCCTGGGGACACGGCCCCCCTTCCAGAGGTAGTACAGCGTATCCAGGAACGCCACCACCCGGACCTTGTGTATCACTCGGCGGGCCGCCGCCACGACCTCCTCGAGCCCGCCCCCGTCCCTCGACGTCCGCCAGGCCTCCAGTGCGATAAGCCCTTGACCCCCGGCCGCGCTTTCCGAGCCGAGGACAACCACCTCCAGCCCGGGAAACGCCTCCTTCGCCCCCGCCGCGGCGGTGCGCGCCGCGTCCAGCGACGCGCTGAAGCGGGAAGCCGCCGTCAGGCAAAGCACCGCGGCCGACCGCTCCGAGGCACTCCGGAACGCCTCAAGAAAGCGGGCAGGGGACGGCGCGGACGTTGTGGGCAGCTCCCGCGCTTCCCGAAGCAGCCGATAGAAGTCCGCCGCCTGCAGGTCCCGCCCGTCGAGATACGTCCTGCCGTCGATGGTGACCCCCATCGGCACCACATACAACCCCGGCAGCTCAGCCGCATCGGCGGGCAGCGAAGCGGCGCTGTCCACGACAATGCCCACACCGGTCGTCTGTTGGGGCGGTTGGACCAATTTGGTGCCGTTTCGGGGCCTTCATTCGGACGGCATCTGCGGCCGGGCGTCAGAACGCGCAGATGACGACGCCTGAGCCGGGAGTCCCTGTGCTGAGGCGCCTCGCCCGGGAGCCGGCCTAGCTCGCGGAGGGTCTCCGGTGCTGCTCAAGCTGGCGCAGCGCCCGTTCCATCCGCCTGCGCCTGATGTCGAAGAGCGCGGGGCTCAGAAGGAGCGCCACGGACACGGTGGAGAAGAGGAAGACCGCCACATAGCCGGGGCCTCCCTGGTAGCTGAGCCACGCGAGTATCACCATGGAGGGCGCGGTGATCGCGAGCAGGGCCACCCTGACGAGGCGGCGCCCGACGCGGAAGAAGACGGCGGTGGCCGCCGCCAGAATCAGGAAGACGACTGTCGCGCTGCTATCGACCTCGTGCAGAGGCTGACGCCCGGACTCGGCGTTATAGAAGTAGAAGAACCAGTAGGCCAGGAAGGGAATGGGAAGCACCGCGAGAGAAGCCATCACCCAGTCCGGCCGGGAGACCCTGGACACGAAACGTATCACCAGCCACAGGGAGAACCCGATGTAGACGAACGATACCCCATATATGGGCAGGCCCAGAGGAAGGTCCCCGCGGGACACAATCGCCCACGCGCCATAGCCGACGGCGCTCATGGCCAGACCCCAGGACACCACGGGGATGACGAGGCAGTATCCGAGCCAGGGGTAAGTCCACCGCGGCCGCCCCATTCGCCATCCCATGACGCTGATGGCGAGGGCCACAACCAGCATCGGGACGAGCCATACCGGCGATGCCCAGAGGTGGAACACGAACATGAGGGCGAGCAGGAGGTGAGGGAAGACCGCGAGGGCCGTCTGGTACCAGGACCCTCGGCTGTGGACCTCGTAGAAGTGCTCGGCGATCTCCTCGGACGACCCAAGGGCCTTCAGGACGCGGGCTTGCGCCTCGTCACGAGGGACCCCGGACTCCACCAACTCCCGGGTCTGGTCCTCGACGTGGGCCTGGAGCTCGTGGAGAATCTCTGTCTCTTTAGCCAGCTCCAGGTGCAGGTTTCTATTCAGGTCGGTGAAGAACCCGCTCGGGGATGCGGTCATGCGGTCCGCCGTCGCTACCCGCCCGATGTGCCGTCCGTCTGCGCCACCAGGTTAACGGCCCTGGTGAACGAAGCCCACTCCTTCAGCATAGCCTCCAGACGGGTCCGGCCCCTGGCGGTGATGTGATAGTAGCGGCGGTCCTGGCCATTGGCAGACGTCTCCCATTTGCCCTCGACAACGCCGTCTCGCTCGAGCCGATGGAGGGCGGGATAGAGCGTACCTTCCTTGAAGCGGAAGTAGCCGCTGCTGCGCTTGTCCATCTCCTTGACCAACTGATAGCCGTACATGGCCTCGTTGGCCAGGAGTGACAGCAGGAGAGTCTCTGTGCTCCCTTTCAGCAACTCACGGCGGTACAACTCTATCGTTACCTCCATCGTGGCGGCCATGGACCGCTACCTCCCGCATTATGTATTACCCAATATACGGAGTCAAGGCGCCCGCGGATTCTCCGGGCGTGTACACCGCGCGTGCCGGAGCGGTGCCGCTGGCGCGGTGGCATCCGCGTCTGCCGTTGAAGGCGCCGCAGCCGGTATTGTAAAATGGCCCCTGCATATAGGAGTGCGATGAGCGAGCAGATCGACAGACTACCGGGGATGTATGACTCGGCCGGAGCGGAGATCGAGCGCCTCAGAGAGACGGCCGAGTCGCTCGGCGCGTTCCTCCAGGGCGAACGGTACACGCTCATCGACACACCTGTGCTCGAAGAGACCGAGCTGTTCGTCCGAAAGTCCGGCGGCGAGATAACGAGCCGCCTTAGGTAGACTCCCAGTCTGTTTCAGGGGTTGTAGGTCAACGGTCTGGGTGGAACTACCCCGGTTGTAAAGGATGTATCCACCCCACGGCTGGAGCTCGGTCACCACAGCGGACCAACCCTCCCCATCAGCGCCGCCATACGTCAGCGGTCCATAGTACTGGGTTTGATCCAAATCTACCTCCACCACGAAAGCATAGGGAGATCCGATAATGTTCCACCCGGGGTGAAGGGTCAGACGGGCACCCGTGAGATCCACTGACCGTCCCGCTCCGGTAGCGATAACGACATCCCGCTTGACCCGCTGGTAAAGCCAATAGCCCTTACCGACAGTTACA
>JADFHV010000172.1 GCA_022566975.1 Chloroflexota bacterium | reverse complement strand
GCGCTTCACCGCAACAGCTCGGTCTACGGACTGGCCAAAGACGGCGTCCTCTATCTTACGGAGGCGCTGGCGCTGGAGATGGCGCCCGAGGTCCGCGTGAACGCCGTCGCGCCCGACTTGATCGCGGACAACGAGGGCATGAACAAGGACCTGACCCGCCGGTCCATCGAGGCCACGCCTTTGGGCAGGCTGGTCACTAGGGCCGAGATCGCCGAGGTGGTGTGCCAGCTATGCGGCCCTGCCTTCGACTCGGTTACCGGACAGACGATAGTCATGGACGGCGGGCGCAGCATCCCCAAGCTCCAGTGGGGTCCGTGGAAGGCTCAGAGGCCTGGATAGTGTCCGAGGCTGTCGCCCAACAAGGTGCAGCAGGCGCCTCCTCCCGGTCGCTGCCAGACCGCGCGGGCATAGTAATCATCGGCGCCGGCATCGTCGGGTGCAGCGTCGCATATCACCTGGCGCAGCGGGGCGTCAGGGACATGGTGATCGTCGAACAAGACCAGTGGCCCGAGCCCGGAGGATCGACGCAGCACGCGTCCAACTTCTCGTTCCCCATCGACCACTCGGAGGTGATGGCCAAGTTCTCGAAGTACGGCCTGGAGTTTTTCTCGGCGCTGGAGCACGAGGGCAAGCCATGTTTCGTCACCTCGGGCGGGATAGAGATGGCGCGGACAAACGACCGGATGCGCGAGCTGAAGCGGAAGGTGGCCTCCGGCAAGACCTGGGGAATCGAAGCGGAAATCATCAGCCCCAGCGAGGCCAAGAGGTTGCTCCCTTTCCTGAATCCGCGGCGTATCAAGGGCGCCATGTGGACGCCTAGCGCCGGCCTTGTGACACGGGCTGTGGACGCGGCGGTAGCGATGGCTCAACGCGCCGAGGGAATGGGGGCGCTACAGGTATCTCCCCATACCAGGGTTACGGATGTCGATGTCAAGGGAGGCCGGGTGCATGGCCTGCACACCAGCAAGGGTTACATAGGGGCGGACCTGGTCATCTGCTGTGCGGGTGTGTGGGGCCCGGTCATCGGCGAGATGGCCGGCGCGCCGATACCGCTGTCGCCGATGCACCATCAGCTCGTGTACACCAGCCCCGTGCCCGAGCTGAAGGGAGCGAAGGGGCACATCGAGTGGCCGCTGTTGCGAGACCAGGACAGATCAATGTACGTGCGGCAGGAGCACGACATATGGGAGATTGGGTCCTACATGCACCCCTCGATGATCACCGACGCCGCCGATATCCCGACGGCCGGCGAGGCCAAGTATTCACCCACGATGATGCCGTTCACGGAGCAGCACTTTGGCCCGGCGATGGAATCGATCATCGAGGTAATGCCGGTCCTGGAGAACGCCGGGCTGCGGTTCGGGTTCAACGGCCTGCTATCGGTAACTCCAGACTCGGCATCGATAATCGGGGAGTCCCGGCAGGTGCGGGGTTTCTGGGCGGCCGAGGCCATCTGGGTGAAAGACGCGGCAGGCGCGGGGAGAATGGTGGCTGAGTGGATCGTGGACGGCGTACCCAGCATCGATCCCCACCTGGTGGACTTCACTCGGTTCCACGACCATCAGCTGAAGAGGGAGCACGTACGGGCCCGCACCTCCGAGAACTTTCGAAAGATCTACGGCATTGTCCATCCGCAGGAGCAGTGGGCCGAAGGACGCGACAACCGGCGCAGCCCGTTCTACCAGCGGGAGCGGGAGCTGGGTGCCGTGTTTTATGAAGCGGCCGGGTGGGAGAGGCCGCACTGGTACGGATGGAACCAGAAGCTGCTGGAGGAGTTCGACGTGCCCGAACGGACGGGCTGGGAGGGGATGTGGTGGTCGCCCATTATAGGAGCCGAGCACCAGGCGGTGCGCAGCAGGGTGGGCATGTTCGACCTAACGGCGTTTACGAAGCTGGACGTGGTGGGCCCGGGCGCCCTGGAATACATGGAGTATATGACGGTCTTCAGGATGGACGGGCCCGTCGGGCGGGTGGTGTATACGCCGCTGGTCAACCGGCACGGGGGCATAGTGGCCGATCTGACCGTCCAGCGGCTGGACCATGATCACTTCCGCGTGATCACGGGGGGTGGCGTCGGCATGCACGATCTGGCCTGGTTCCTCAAGCACCTTCCTGAGGACGGGTCCGTCCGCATACAGGACGTCACGTCGGCTCTGGGCGTCGTCGGCGTGTGGGGACCTTCCGCTCGCGACATGGTGCAGTCGGTGTGCGACGACGACCTGTCCAACGAGGCGTTTCCGTTCGGGACGGCGCGGGAGGTCACGTTCGGCGAGATACCCGCGACGGCGCTGCGGATCTCGTACGTAGGCGAGCTGGGCTGGGAGATCTACACGCCGACCGAGTTCGGACTGAAGCTGTGGGACACTCTGTGGCAGGCGGGGCAGGAGTATGGCGTAATCCCGGCCGGGGTCGGTGGATACGGGTCGTCGCTCCGCTTGGAGAAGGGGTATCGTTCCTGGGGCTCGGACATCAATACCGCGTTCAACCCGTTCGAGGCCGGGCTGATGCGCGACAGCACGTACGAGAAGCCGACGCCGATCAAGCGGGCAGACTTCATCGGCCGGGAGTCGCTGTTACGCCTCAGAGCGGAAGGGGTAGCACGGCGGCTGTGCTGCATGACGCTAGACGAGCCGGGGGCGGTGGTTATGGGCAACGAGCCGGTTCTGGATGGGGACAAGGTGATCGGGTACGTGACGAGTTCCGACTACGGGTACTCGGTGGGCAAAGGAATTGCGTACGGGTACCTGCCGATAGGTTACTCTGGGATCGGGACGGGTGTTGAGATCGAGTATCTGGGTGGGCGGTACCCCGCCTCGGTGGCCCGTGAGCCACTGTATGACCCGGGTAACGTGCGGTTGAGGAGCTAGCGAGCCGGCGCCAAGCTATCGACCAGGGTCGGCTAAGGGTGTTTGACGTGAGTGAATCCGCTCGGGTAGAGCGTGCGTCGGAAGAGAGCGAGGCCATTGAAGAGGAGGCCTTGCGGTACCTGGACGCGCTCTACAGGACCGCTCTGCGGATGTCCAGGCACGCCCAGGACGCCGAAGATCTCGTCCAGGACACGTATCTGCAGGCGTTTCGTGCCATTGATACGTTCAGGCCGGGCACTAACCTCAAGGCGTGGCTGTTTAAGATTCTGACGAATACCTTTATCAATCGATACCGCAAGGTCGCCAGCCAGCCGCAGGTGGACTATCTGGAAGACGACGATGAGTTCTATCTCTACCGGAAGGCGAGCCAGCCCGGCTTCGCTCCACTTTCGGAGAGCGCCGAAGAAGCGGCGCTGAGCCAGCTTGGGCGGGCACAGATAATCGAAGCCATCGAGGGGCTGCCGGAGCCATACCGTCTGGCGGTAATTCTGGTAGACGTCGAGGGCTTCTCGTACAAGGAGATAGCCGAGATGACCCAGGTGAAGGCAGGTACAGTGATGTCCAGAATAGCCCGAGGCAGAAAGATGCTACAGCGACAACTGGGGGGCCACTTTCAGGCTCTTAAAGGTGCAGGTGACGAATGAGCGAAATAGACTGTGAAGAGGCCGAGCGGCGTCTCCACACGTTTCTGGACCGAGAGCTAGAGGACGTGGAGGTCGCCGAGGTACAGGCGCATCTGGACAACTGCAGGGAGTGTTTCAGCAGGTTTCGCTTCGAAGCCTCGTTCAGGAGACTGGTCAGGGCGCGCTCTGCCGAGCAAACTGCCCCAACCGGACTACGGGAGGGGCTCTTGGAGCGTCTTGGTAGCAGAAGGGGGTCCGGCGCTGTTCAAAATGGCAGCGGGGCTCAGAACGGTCCCATAAGGTACACCAGTAGTTAAGGAGGATGACCATGATCGCTGTATCGTTACAAAGGAATAGCCTGGCACACCTGCTCATTCCGGTCCTGGTTGGGAGCGTGGCTCTCGCCGTGGCCATAGTCGGCTCCGTCCTCATAGGTGACGACAGAGGTGGCGACGGAGTCAATTCATTCGTTGAAGCCCTGTCGGGCGATTCAAGCGGCTTCTTCGGTGGCCTGGGGATCATCGGCCCGCTGGGCTTCGCCTTCGCGGCCGGCGTGGCGGCGGCCTTCAACCCCTGCGGCTTCGCAATGCTCCCGGCCTACATGGGACTGTACCTGGGGACATCCGACGAAGATGGACAAGAGCCAAGCCTGCTGAGCGGCCTTGGCAAGGCGACGTTGATCGGTGGAGCGGTGACGGCCGGCTTCGTGGTGCTGTTCGGAGCGGCGGGCACGATCATCGGCCTGGGCGCCCGGTCGATAGTAGCTGACATCCTGCCCTGGCTGGGCCTGGGCATCGGAGTCGTGTTGATCATAGCCGGAGCGTGGCTGGTGGCCGGCGGCAAGCTCTACACGGCCCTGGCCCAGAGGGCCGCGACCCACATGGGGGACCCGGGCCAGACGAACGTGAAGGGGTACTTCATGTTCGGCCTGAGCTACGGGACGGCATCTCTTAGCTGCACCCTGCCCATATTCCTGTCGGTCATCGGCACCAGCTTTGCCGTATCGAGCCTAGGGACGTCCTTCGGTCAGTTCGTCCTCTACGCCGTCGGCATGGGAACGGTGATGATGGCGCTCACGCTGGGGATGGCGCTGTTCAGGGGCGGTATGGTCGGCGCCCTGCGGAAGGCCCTTCCCTACATCCAGCCCGTGGGCACCTGGATGATGGTTTTGGCCGGCAGCTACATCGTTTTCTACTGGCTGACTATCGGCGGTCTGTTCTAAATACACATTAAAAACTTGCAAGGAGGGTACCTACCGATATGAAAAACAAGCATATCATCCCACTGATCGGACTGGGCCTGCTGGCGATAGCAGGAACTGTTGCAGGCCTCGGCTTGGCCGGAGCGTTCGGCTCGGACGATGCTCCCACACCCGCTCGAGCGTCCGCGTCAAACAGGGCCGCTACTCCGGCTCCAGCCACGGCTACGCTGGCTCCAGCCACGGCTACGCCGGCTCCAGCCACGGCCACTACGACTCATCCAGTGCGGGCCTCTGGCCCGGAGGAGCTGCCGGCCGTTGTTATCGTCGAGCCGGACCCGGATTACGAGAACGCGCTTCGAAGCGCCAGGATCTCGCAGCGCGGCTGGCTGACCGACTTCAGCCTGCACAGCGTTCCGTATGACGAGATACTTTCGGGCGGTCCGCCCCGTGACGGCATTCCGCCCATAGACAACCCGAAGTTCACGACCCCGGCAGGCGCGTCGGAGTGGCTCGGTGACCTGGAACCGGTCATTGCCTTCGAGCTCAACGGAGATGCCAGAGCCTATCCTCTTCAGATCCTCACCTGGCATGAGATCGT
>JADFHV010000171.1 GCA_022566975.1 Chloroflexota bacterium | reverse complement strand
TCTTGAGCTGCGACAGCAGGGTGGTCGCGACAGAGGGGGAGACGAGCACGCCCCCTCCTGCGATGTGAGCCACTGCCCTGACGAGCTCTTCCGACACCGCATCTTTCAGGATGTACCCCTTGGCGCCGGCCTCCATAGCGGCGAAAAGGTCCTCCTCCTTTTCCGAGACGGTCAGCACAAGGATGTTGGGCCTGGGCTCGAGGGCCTGGAGTTGTCGAATCGCCTCCAGGCCGCTCACATTGGGCATGTTCAGGTCCATGATCACAACGTCCGGGTTTGACTCCTTGGCCTTGAGTATAGCTTCGGCCCCATCGGCCGCTTCACCGACTACTTCCAGACCTTCCCCTTCCGAGAGGGTATCGGTCAGCCCCCGGCGGACCAGATAGTGATCATCGACGACAAGCACCTTGATCCTGCCCATGTTGAACTCCTCAGCCGGCCGGGGTGTAAGGTAGTAAAGCCCGGACCTCGGTCCCCTTCCCGGGGCCGGACGTAATATCCAGAGTGCCTCCAACGCTCTCCGCCCTTTCCCGCATCACCTTGAGTCCGTGGTGGCCGGAGCCGTTGCCCGAGTTCTCTTCTGGAACGAAGCCTCTGCCGTCGTCTCGAATCATCAGCTCAACAGTCCTGGTGGTGCCGTTGAGCATCACCCACGCTGTCGTCGCCTCCGAATGGCGCCGTACGTTGGCAAGGGCCTCCTGTATGATCCGAAGGACCTGGAATTCGGCGGCCGGCGACGCCCGGAAACCGGCTTCAGGAGGCTCGAACCAGGTACGTATGCCGCTCCTTTGCTCGAACTCCTGGACGTACTCCTTCAATACTGGGATCAGCGGGAAGGGCTCTATTGACAGTTGGTCGATGGAGTCGCGCAGCTCCTCATAAGAGTCTTTGGAAATGGCCCGGACCTCCTGGAGGACCGTCTGTGCCTCCGTGGCCCGCTGCTGTGCTATTAGCTTGCCCACTTGCTCGATCTTGATGTTCAAGTAGGTGAGGCTCTGGGCGATCCCGTCGTGAATCTCCCTGCGTACCCGCCGCCTCTCATCCAGAATGGCGTCGGACTCTATGCGGCCGCGAATATTGAGATTCGTGCGGAAGACGACCGTCGAGATGACGAAGGCGGCTGTCACATATAGGATCAACCACAGCAGGTAGTTCCCTTCCATTAGCCAGATGTAGTCGGTGGACCACCACCGGGGTGTCAGATGTGCGACGACCATCGCGCCAGAGAGGACTGCGGCGCCCACGACCGCCATTTTCTCGCGGAATAGCAGGGTCGCGCTCAGTAAGGGTGCGAAGGAGTAGAGAAGATAGGGACTGTCCAGGCCGTTGGTCAGCATCAGGATCACGATACAGACCAGGGCGTCGCCGCCGAGAACGACGTAGGTCGACGGGTCTTCCCTCCACCATCTCAGGGGTCCCAGGACCTTGAGAAGGGTGTAGATGCCAACTGCGCTAAGTAGGACGTACGTTCGTGCCGGCGGCTCCGACGGAGTGTCCAGCGCAACCACCTGAATGAGGATGACAGCCAATCCGTACGCGAAGAACCGGTACAGTGACAGGAAAAGGTATATGTCTCTTTCGTATTTGGTTCCCATTTTCGGCCACTCGGCGACATCTCTGGCGCCTGGCTTCACCTGGATATCGCCCATTATTAGCCGGTCCGGGCGATTCCCCTCCGACTGGCCCATTGATACGATTATGCGGATGCTAACAGGTGTTGTCAACGAAGTGGTGGGCCTCGTCCGGTGAGGTTATGCGATGGAAGAGGCCCCATCGCCAGTTGACGGCGGCGCGGCGTAGCAACTATTCTCTTACCAGGGGTAATAAGTGGGGAGGCATGGGATGCGCAGGGCGCACGTCAGGCTCGACACGGACCTCCAGACCCTACCAGCAAACGGACCGATGCGCTGTACCCACTGTGACTTCGATAACGTGCCGGGGACGATCGTCTGCCAGGTATGTGGGAGCCAGATGCCGACGCTGGAGTGCAGCCGGTGTCACTTCGTCAATCCTCCGTATTTCCGCTATTGCGGGTCGTGCGGCCTGATGATAGCGTTGGAAGGCGGACCTGAAACAACAGTAGACATAGCTGGTCCGGCCCCTGAGCCGACACGGAAGCCTGACGCCAACCGAGCCAATAGGGTGACGTCACCTGTTGCGCTCGTCGGCTTTGGAGCCATCCTGGCCCTGGCCTCTGCCGCATTCCCCTGGTATCTCCTTGGTTCCAGCAGCAGGCTCGAGGAGCAGACCCTGTCGGACGTCCTCGAGTCAGGCTGGCAGTGGTTCCCGGGCGTCCCCTTGGTTCTCATTGTCGTATCGGCGGTCCTCTCCGCTCTAATCGCCGTCGGCGGCAACTCCAGCAAGCTTCGGCCTATCATCGCGATCGGCTCAGGTCTAGCGACACTGCTCGCGGCCGCCTGGCTATGGCAGGGGTATCCATCGTCCGCAACTGACGGTGCCGTGAACGGCATCGTGCCGGGCACCGGGGTCATGTTGATATTGATGGGCGCGATCGTTCTTGTGGCTACGCTCCTCTGGATGTTCCGCTCATTCCGATTCCGATAACTCGGCGAGCCAGGGCCGAAGGCGAGCCCAGCGCGACGGGGACCCCCAAGTCCTGCCGGCCTTTGGGTGGGTGTGACAGACGAGGGTACAGACATCGAGCACGCGAGCGCCAACCCTAAAAGCACCGCGGTGGCACCGGCGTCGGGCCGCGTGAAAGCCGGCCTTGCGGGAGGCCGGCGTGGCTTCACCCTGATAGAGGTGCTTGTCGCCCTCGGTATCCTGGGCGTGATGGGCTCGGCTCTGCTCCTTGCGGTTGGCGCCTCCTCCAGGGCCAACCTCGTTGCCGACCAGCAGATCCAGGCGGAGGCGTTGGTCCGTTCCCAGCTGGACAGCGTCCTCGAGTCCGCGTACCTGGACTGCGACCCGACATGTTACCCGCTGATCGCCAACATCCCACCGCAATACACCATGGTTATCGATGTCGTGCCCATCGACACGCCGACCTGTGTGACGGATGAGAACTGCAACACCCTTCAGAATGTCACGGCAACCGTTTCCCGTCCGACCGCAGATGGCGGTATCCGGCCGATACTGTCCATAAGTACTTACAAGTCCCAGAGATGAGCCAGCGAGGATTCACGCTGATCGAGATCCTGGTGGCCATGGCCGTGGCCGGCGTTGTAGCAACCGCGGTGGTCCCGGCAATCTTTCAGATGGTCGTCGGGACCGGCCGGAGCAACGGGGCTGCGGTCGCGCTTGCCGACCTGGACAGGGGCGCTCACTGGATCAACAGGGATGTTGTCCTGGCCCAGACGACGGACCTGGAGGACTCCGCTCCACCTGTCTCCGCGATGACACTGAGCTGGGACGACCTGACCGCCTGGGCGACGCTAGAGGGCACATTGTCGCACTCCATCACCTACACGCTCACCGGGCCCAATCTCCAGCGCGATTACGACGGGCAGGTGACGACCGTCGCCAAGCATCTCACGAAGGCGGAGTTTTCCATCAATGGCAGGACTCTTACGGTGACCCTCACCTCCTCCCCGGGCTCTTTCACCCCGCGAACCAGTGAGACCAGGACCTACGACATCTACCTGCGGACCCAGGGCCAGTAGCCGAGATGAAGTCTGAACGCGGGTTCGCGCTGGTGCTTGTACTGATCCTGCTGGGGGTGGGAGGGCTAATCATCGGTCCCTCCCTCAGCCTGGCAGTCAGCGGGCTCAAGAGCCGGGACGTGTTCAACGAGGACCTGGTCAACGACTATGCCGTCGAGTCGATTGTCGAGTACGGGGCATGGCGGCTGAACTGGGAGCCCGGATACGCTGCCTCCCTGGAGATCGGGGTAGAGAGTGATCCTTTCCAGAGGACTATCAACAACGTCACCGCCACCGCGATCGTCTTCCCGGACGTCCCGGTAAGCCAGCTATCGGGCCAGCAGATAGCGCCGCCTGCGATCGATCAAGTCTTCTTTATAGTGACCACGACGGTCACACCGACCACCGCTGCGGTCGGCGTCCAGACGGAGTACACCTATACCCTTACGATCCAGTGTATCGACAGCAGGGGCTGCGACAGCGCGGGCTCAGACCTCGAGAAGATCGAGGACGAGCTGCCGCGGCGGGGCACCACGAGCGGCGACTGGATCGAGTACGTTCCGGGCTCGGTCAGCTGGAGCCAGAGCGAGTGGGGCATAGCTCCCTTCGAACCCACCCTCGAGACCAAAGACAAGGACGACAACGTCAAACGAAGACAGAAACTGAAGTGGGAGTTCACGCCGGACATCGCCTTCGCATACGGCGATGTCAAGACCCTGACCTTCCGCGCGGAGGCCAACCTGACCACCGCGCGCGTCCAATGCAGCTTGCCCAAAGTCAGCCCCGTGGACGCGAGCTGGAAGCCGAGCTACCAGGCCATCATAACCGTGGGGGACCCGTCCCCCGAGAATAGCTTCTGTCCAGGGGACGCCCTGGAGGTGGTGAAGACGGCAGATCCGGCCGTCATCCCGTCGGACGTACTGACGACCATCACATATACCATCACCATCGAGAACAACGGGTACTGGTTCAAGGCGCTGGACAAGGTCGTGGACTGGCTTCCGTCCACCGGCAACGCAGCCCAAAGCAAGGCCTTCATCTACGTAGACAACTCCGCCACCGCCACCACCACCGGCATCAGGACACCGGTCCTGTTCCACGACAGCTTCAACCGGCCCAACAGCAACACGGTCGACTACTGGACCGACGGTGACGGCAACGGCACCGACTGCCAGATCGACACCAACTACGTCCAGCTTCGCCTGGGATGCGGCATCACCCAGTCGGCCATCAGCACCGTCGGCCATACGAACATCTTTCTCACCTACCGCTACAGGGGCAACCTTGCAGGAGAGGTCGACGACATCCTCACCGTCGAGTGGAAACCCTCGTCGACCAGCACGTGGACGACCCTGGCGAGCCATCCCCTCGACTCCAACTTGTATCAGGATGCGAGCCATAGCCTGCCGGCCTCGGCGGAGAACACCACGATAGACCTCCGGTTCACCAGCACCACCGATGTAAGCGACGAAGAGGCCCGCGTCGAGGACGTGCACGTCAGCGCCCCCCCGGTGAGCATCGCCTTTGACGGCTTCGAGAGCGGCGACGGCACCGGTGGAACGGGCGCATGGACCGGTAACTGGACCCTGTCGGGAAGCTACTCGTTCGGCACCGCCGCCCCGTACCAGGGCGCCGACCATCTCAAGCTGGTGAACGGCGACGCCTACGCCGAGAGGGTCGTAGACCTGACCGGCTTCTCAAACCCCT
>JADFHV010000170.1 GCA_022566975.1 Chloroflexota bacterium | reverse complement strand
CAGCGGCCGGATGGGTCGGTCGATGAGCCGCGAGGTCAGGGTTTCCTTCTCGCCGGGGCGCCCTTCGCGCTTGAAGAAGCCGCCCGGGATCTTGCCGGCGGCAAAGGCTTTTTCCTGGTAGTTGATGGTCAGCGGAAAGAAGTCGAGACCGACCCTGGGCTGCTTCTCGGCGACGGCGGTGCAAAGCACGGCGGTCTCGCCGTAGCTCACCAGCACGGCGCCGTCGGCCTGGCGGGCGAGACGCCCGGATTCGAGGACCAGCGTCTTGCCGCCCCAGTTGATTTCCTTGCGCGTTATGTTGAACATTTCTTATCCTTCCAGCGTCCGGTCGGACCGCAGGTCGTAGTAGCCACGATCGTCAGGCCCCGAGATACTCCATCCGTCCAGCAGTCCACCCTCGTCGGCCGGTACCAGGGTAATCCGGGGTGGCGTCGGTCCGTCCACCGTGAACCGGAACCTTTTTATGTTCCGTGGCACATGAAGGGCCCTGACGAGGACCTCCGTCTTCTCAGAGCTACTGTCGACGATGGGTACGTCCAGAGCGATCACTCCCTCGACGTCGGGTCCGAAGAAGGCCGCCGCGTCCAGTTCATCACTCTGGAATGAGCTCGAGGCTCCTTGCACTGTCGCTTCCACCTGTACAAGGAAGCTCCCGCTGCGCCGCAGCGTAACGTAGCTGACCCTGTACTGTGCCCGGAGGTCGTTCTTGAGCATCTCCAGTACGGGATGAATGTCATGCTGGTCCCGCACCGCGTAGCTGTTACCCCCCGTGCGGGTGATAGCCGAGACCATGGCCGGCTCGTCTATCACCTTGCCGGTCCCCACGGAGAAGAGCTGGACGTGGCTCCCGGACACGATGTCGCCTAGAGCCTCGGCTGAAAGGCCACTGCTGGTATCGCGCGCGTCCGAGAAGAAGACCACCGCTTTGACCACGTCCGGGATATCCGCGCTGCTCGAGAACAGCGATGCGGCCTTCCCGATGGCGTCTCGCACCTGAGAGGCGCCTGGCTCGGCGTCTGTCGTCACGAAGGCCGAGACGCGTCGACGGATCTCGTCCCGGTCTTCGGTGATCTCGGCCACGACGAACGGCGGTGCGTTCCTATCGTGGAACTCCACCACGCCGATCCGGTACTCCGGTGGAAGATCGGTCAGTGCTCGGAAGAACGTCACCATCATGGCCTGGATGCCGCCGGTCCCGTCACGTAGCCTTGCCTGGGACATGCTGTTGGAGAAGTCCAGCACGAACACGATCTCCTGGACGAATCGATCGGAGCCGTGAACGAAGAAGTTGGTCTCGGAGGTGTCTATCTCTCCCCAGACGGCCTCCTCGACGGCGTCCTGCTCCAGGACCACGATCCCCAGGCGCATCTCCTCGGCCGGTACGATGACCCCGTGGTTGTCCTCGTTGCGCAGCGAGAAGAAGAACCGCACATGGCTGGGAACGCTCACCTGGGTCCTCACGCCCGTTATGTCGAGCTGCACGAAAGGCACCGGCGTCGAGGTCGGCGTGGGGGCGCGTGTTGACATAGGCGTCAGAGTTGGCGTAGGCGTGACCGTGGGCGCTGGCGTCCGCGTCGGAGATCGCACTCCTGTGGGTGTCGGGCTCGGCGTCCTGGTGGGTATGAACGTCCGAGTCGGAGTTGGCAGGCTGGTCCTGGTGGCCGTCGGCGTCGGCGAGGGCACGGGCGTCGCCGTGCCTGTGGCCGTGGGGGTAGGCCTTGCAGTGCGGGTGGGCGAGGGGGCGGCGACTGGAGTCGCGGTGGCCGGCTCCGCGGTGGCGGTATCGGTGGCGATGGGGGGCGGTCCCGCGGCCGGGGCGTCGTCGTCGGAGTCACCGCCGCAGGCGGTCCAAAGCAGCGCCCCGACACCAACAACCGCGATGGCGACCAGTAAGCGTCTCATGGCGAGGTCCACTAGGGTTCTTGGCTTCAATCTGGTGATGCCCGTGTTCAGCACCGTGTTCATAGACGGCTCGCATTATATTCGGAGGTCGGCTGGGTAGGCAAGCCAACGTCGCCGCCATCTTGGTTCAAGGGTCTCGCTTGGATTCGAGTGTTAGAATAGAATAAGCGCCTCGTGACACCGAATCACGTCCGATATGAGCCCACCCAGCTTGCAACGTTTCGCGCCGAGCAGCTTGGGATTGACATCAATGACCTCATCCATGCTGCCCGTAATCGGAATGCGACGTGGGAGGCGCGTAAACCCAACCAGCAGTGGTGCTCGGGATACACACCAGGCGGCAGACGCCTAACGGTGCTCTTGGAGTTCAGAAGCGCCGAGCTCGTCATCATCATTACGGTCAATTTAGCGGAGGCACCATGAAGCTCAGGCAGTTCGATGACGCAGATGCAGCATATGTAGACTTTGAGACCGGAACAGAGGTCGCGAGAACGGTGTCCCTAGGGGATAGCGTGCAGCTTGACTACGATGCCAGAGGGACGCCGGTAGGGGTGACCTTTCTCTACGTTTCCGAGGGCGTACAGCTAGGTCTAGTGCCGGTTTTCAAACAACAGCTTAACGAACTCCTGACTCGTCACAAGATAAGGACGGCTACGCCGGCACGGTAGTCCGGCGCCGTGCGGACCTTCGGACCAGCCGTCCCCGGTACCATATGGCACCGGAGGCTACCACCATGCCGAGGCCCATAAGTCTGAAGGTAAGGTCGTAGTCCAGCCAGAGGATCAGGAGCCCGGCCAGCGCGGGCCCCGCCACCTTCCCCGCGTTCCTCAGGGTGCCCATCAGCCCCATGCCCGTAGCCAGCGCGTCCTCACCCACCCGAGTGGACAGCAGCGCCACTGTCGATGGGAACACCAGCGCCTGCGAGGTCCCAATCATTACGGCCAACCCCATGAGGAACGCCGTGTGGCCGGCTATCGGTATCAGAGTGAGGGCGGCGGCTAAGATCACCATGCCGACCGGAACCGCGACCAGGTAGCCCGTACGGTCTCCGATACGGCCGCCCAAAGGATTGAGAATGAGGTGGGCTCCCTCCTGAACCGCCAGAAACATGCCCACTACTGCTATGTTGAAACCGGCTGACAGGGCGTAGATGGGCAAAAAGGTCCTGGTCGCGTAAAGGGCGACGAACATCGTCGCCTCCATCCCTCCAGCCAGCCACACCGCCGGCGTGCGGCCGCCGGAGACCAGCGAGCGCACCGCGTGACGGACCAGCGGCGGATGGCCGCCGCGGCTTCGGGGCGTCGTCTCCGGAAGAAGGACGACCGGCAGGAACGCCAGGCTGCTGAGGATGCCGACCACCGTGAAGACCGACACCGGGTCCATGGTAAGCAGCATCCACCCCGCCGCAGCCGGGCCCACCACATACCCGGCGTTACGGGCGGACCCGAACCAGGCCAGCCTTTCCGCACGGTTGCTCGTGGACTGCTCCGCCACGTAGGCCAGCGTTACGGGACCGTATATGGCGGTTGCCATGCCGTGGATCATTCGCACCGCGAACAGCTGCTCGGGCGTGTGGACGAACCGGTAGACGAAGGGCATGAGCGCGAAGAAAACCGTCCCTGCCAGGAGCCATACTCTACGCCCCCACCGGTCCGATAGGACTCCAATAAAAGGTTTCAGCACCATTCCTGTAAGGGTCGACGCGGAGACAATGAATCCCAGAAACGCGTCGCCTGCCCCCAGCGCCACCGCGAAGAGCGGGAGGAGAGGGGTCTTGCCCATCTGATACGCCGACCGGACTATGAAGTCGGCGCCCGTGATGTACGCGAACGCCCGGGAGCGAATCAACCGGTGCTCTCCCGCACGATCGCAGGTATCTCCAGCTCGTGTAGCAGGTTCACGAAGACCGGTAGGTCTTGCTCGATCACTTCGGCCAACCGCTGGATCTGGGTGTCCGTCTGCGTCGACAGGGCCTCGTAGACATCATGCGACTGGCGAGTCGGCCCGAAGTCCGCGTGCGAAGGCACGAAGGTGAGCTCGGCCAGCTTGGCGTTCAGCCGGGCGGGATGGCTTATCGTGTCCAGGTCTCCCACCGCCTTGAGCTGTATAAGTTCTCCCTCGATGACCGACAGCTTGTCCTTGAGCTTGGTGGCTGTCTCAGACACGGACTCGGGGCCCCCGTGGGCCTCAGAGCGCCGGACCCACTCGTCTACCTGACGCCGGACGCTCATGAGCCGGTTGATAGCGTCATGGCACTCCGAGAGCTTGTCCCGAGTCCGGATGAGCATGGCATGCTGCTCTTCAAGGTCTGTCTGGGTAGCGGCGATGCGGGGGTCCATCATGATCTCGAAGCTCTGGCTCTGCGTCTCTTCTCCAACGGTCAGTCGGACCTCGTAGGTGCCGGGCGGCGCCAGCGGCCCTGCCAGGCCCTTATCCCTCGCGCCTTCGATCTCCACGTTACGCGCGTCGGGGTAGCGCAGGTCCCATACGAAGCGGTTCATGCCGGCCTTTAGGGGGATGAACGGCTCTTCCTCATCGGACTTGGGCTCATCGGACTTGGGCTCATCGGCCTTGGGCCCGAACGACTTTATCGTCTGGCCCTTGGAGTCCAGGAAGGCAAGCGTCGCCTCGCCCTCAGGCTCGTGTTTCAGGAGGTAGGTGACGACGGCGCCGTTCGGGGGGTTCGTCCCGGCGTCCAGCAGCACCCTGACGGTCTCCCCATCGGGGGTCTTCTTTTCGTAGAAGGTCCCCGCTATCCCCAGCCCGAGGCTATAGTTCTTGCCCGACGCCACCGGGCGCGATCTCGGCGCCGGAAAACGATAGGTCGCGGCCGGTTTGAACAGGTATACATCGGCGTCCGCGACCTGCGCGCCGACCTGCCGAAGCACCGCCAGGTCGCCCAGTATCCAGAATCCCCTTCCGTTCGTGGACGCCACCAGCTCGTTGCCCTTGACGGCGAGGTCGGTCACGGGCACCACCGGCAGGTTGCACCGCAGCGACTGCCACGTCTCTCCATCGTCGAACGAGACGTAGATCCCCGTCTCGGTACCGGCGTAGAGCAGCCCTGGCCGCTCGGTGTCCTCCCGAATGACGCGGGTAAAGTCATCTTCGGGAATGCCGTCGACTATCTTCTCCCAGGTCGCTCCGAAGTCTTTGGTCTTATAAAGGAATGGGCGCACGTCGTCGTGCTTGTACCGCGTAGCCGAGATGTACGCCGCGGACGGCTGGTGAGGGGACACCTCTATGACGTCGATGCGGGTCCACTCGGGGATGTCTCCGGGCGTGACGTTCTCCCAGTCCCCACCCCCGTTTCTCGACAGGTGGACCAGCCCATCGTCGGAGCCGGCCCATAGCACTCCCGGCTCGTGAGGCGACTCGGTGAAGGCGAAGATCGTGCCGTAGTTCTCCACATACGTCGTGTC
>JADFHV010000169.1 GCA_022566975.1 Chloroflexota bacterium | reverse complement strand
TCACCTGGCTGGTGCTGGCGGTCATGACGGGCGACTACTTCACTAACAGTAAGGCGGTCCGCGACGCCGCTGACGCGGCCGGGCCCAACGCGGGCATCCTGTCGCAGCTGGGCAGTATCGAGGCCGTCAAGACCTGGGTCCTGCCCTTCGCCTTCGTGGGACTGGCCACTTTCTTGCTTGGATTCGGCTTCGCCTTCGCCAACATACTGGCGAACGTGCGGCTCCGGGGCAGCACCCTGGCCGCGGTCCTGCCGGAGCTCAAGCGACGCAAGACCCAGTAAACCCGCTCGCAAGCACACGCGAGAATAGGAAAGGAGAAAAAGGAAATGGCAAGCATTACTGCGTCAAACCAGGATATCGTCTTCACGACTGATCAGCTTCCGGTCAAGGTTACCGGGATGCAGGCGATGGCCTCCAAGATGTGGGCCCCCTTCATAGGCATGGGGTTCATGCTCGTGGCGGCGTCGTTCATCATCGGCCTAATCGTCTCGGGCGTGGCGGCCGACTACTTCGCCTTCTCGAAAGAGGTGCGGGAGACCGCGGCGAAGGGCTCGGACCTGGCGACCGACAGGGCATTCATAGAGGCCACGAAGGCGTGGCTGCCCACTTTAAAGTTCCTGGGCATGGGCATGCTGCTGGGCGGCGTGACCTTCTTGCTCGCCACCATCCTCGGCGCACTCCGCGTCGGCGGTGGACGTGTGCAGGAGGCCCTGGGCGTGGAGATCAAGCTGATCAAGCCGCCTGTGACAGCCCGGCTGTTCCCCATGGTCATGATGATGGGGATGATGATTCTGATGGCGGCGCTTGTCATCGGGATCGTCCTCGCGACGCTGACCTACAGCTACTGGAACCACTCCATCGCCGCCGAGCTGAACCCCAGCACGGGCGGGCTGCTGTCCGACCTGGGCACCATCAACGCGATGAAGCTCTGGCTTGAGCCGTTCAAGTTCGTCGGGTTGGCGCTCTTGCTGACAAGCATCGGCCTGGCGCTGGCGACCATCGTTCACGTGCTGCGCGCTCAGTCGAGCCGCCTGTGGGACATCCTGTCGTAAGGGCCCACCGCGCTCCCCAGGATGGAGAACAGAAGAGGGCTGGCCGAATACCGGCCAGCCCTCTGTATGTCAATAAGGGGCGAATTATCTTACTTTGTGTACCCTCTCTTCCCCCCTTGGCGTTCCCATTTCAGAGCAGCTTCGCGTGTGGTCCGACGACCTATCGGCACAATATGCGAAGCCGGGTATTCTTTTTGATGTTCGACTTCCCGGCGGGCGAGGTCATAGGTAATCCCCCTGTGGACGACTTTGGCACCCTTTTTAAGTTGATACTTGTAGGTGTTGCGCTCAGCCATCTTAAAATCCCCTTACAATATGAAATTCTGTTGAATTATACGGCGTATAGAGCACTCTTGCAAGATCAATTTTCGGAAAATGTTCATAACACTCCGCTCTGTAACCTCTCCCAGCGGTCAGCAGTCATCTCCGAACCATCGGGCATGATAGCGCCCAGAAGAGAGGACGCCTGCAGGATTTGCTCATCAGTGACGTCAGCGCCTCTCAGGTTGGCCATCCTCAAATCTGCATTGTGCAGGACAGCATCTTGCAGCTTGGCCCCCCTTAAGTCGGTGCCGCTCAAATCTGAATCGCTGAGATTCACTCCGCTGAGATTGGAACTGACGAGATCAGCACTGCTCAGGATGCATCCGCGAAGGTCGGCAAGTGAGAGTGGGATCACTGTGGTGTCCGCTCTTATCAATCTCGACTCGTGCAAGAACTGCACTAGGATGCCCTTCCGTACCTCGTCTAGACCTCTGAGAGCGGCAAATGTTTGCGCGTGAGCCACCGCACGTACGGCTGAATCCTCGGGCGACTGTTGCAAATTCTGATCGACCATAAGGTCTGTCATGCGGTCGAGGTATGTTCGCAATGTTGCTTCTCGCGCACGTTCGAGGTTCACCTCCCGTTCCACGCTAGTCCGCTGATTCGCCCTCTGAGCTGCCAAAGCGAAGAGCCCAGCGATCACGACAGCGACGATGGGTACTCCCAGCACATCCATCCAATCCCATACAGTCTTCCCGGCAAACCCTGTGGGAAGATTTCCGACGAGTGCCCAAACAGTAAGGGACAGCACAAGGGCGAACACCGCCGGATAGGAGCAGCGACACGGGCCAAACGTCCCTGGTCAGCTCCCACCCGCGATCGAGCCTTAGCTCCAGCCATTCACGCATCTCGCCCATGACTGTAACCCTCCTGACAATAAGACTTGTCGCAACAGCCAGGCTAGCTTCGGCCCATCACCTCCTGCATCGTCGTGCCGATGGCTCCTGGCGACGGCGCGATGGCGGCGCCGGCGGTCGAAAGCGCCTTTACCTTCTCGTCGGCCCGGCCCGCGCTCCCGGTAATGATGGCCCCGGCATGGCCCATGCGCTTGCCTGGAGGCGCGCTCCGGCCGACGATCACCGCCACCACCGGCTTCGTGAAGTCGCTCTTGATGTACTCTGCCGCCTCCTGCTCCTTGGTCCCCCCTATCTCGCCGATCAAGACCACACCGTCCGTCTCGCTGTCACTATCGAACATCTGAAGTATCTCGACGAAAGACGTCCCGCTGATGGGGTCGCCTCCGATGCCGACGCACGTGGACTGGCCGATGCCGAGGCCGGTGAGCTGGCCCACAGCCTCGTAGGTGAGAGTACCGCTGCGGGACACGACACCGACTCTTCCGTCCATATGGATGTCGCCCGGCATGATTCCGACCTTGCACCGGGCGCCCGGAGAGATCATCCCCGGACAGTTGGGCCCTATGAGGGTCACCGGCATGTCCCTGATGTAGCGCACGACCCGTATAGTGTCCATCACCGGGATGCCTTCCGTGATGCAGGCGATGGTCTGGATGCCCGCGTCCACCGCCTCGACGATGGCGTCGGCCGCAAACGCCGGGGGCACGAATATGAGCGACGTGTTGGCGCCGGTCTCGGCCACGGCCTGCTCCACCATGTTGAAGACCGGCACCGTCTCCTCGAACTTGACCCCGCCCCGGCCCGGCGTGACGCCCGCCACCAGGCTGGTGCCGTACTCGGCACAGCGGGCCGCGTGGAAGCTGCCCTCCTTGCCGGTGATCCCCTGCACCAGCAGGCGCGTGTTTTCGTCAACCAGGATGCTCACGTAGCCCCCAAGATTGCCGGGCCGTGGTTCGACAGGCTCTCCACGAACCGAAAGGGTATCCATCTGCCAACAAAAGGCCCCGTTCGCCCTGAGCTTGTCGAAGGGCCCGTCATCGGTAGGCACTCATCCGCCACCTGGCTAACCGGCAGACTTGATTGCCTCGGCTGCGCCGTTCAGGTCGTCCACCAGCCTGATCTCTAGGCTGGACTCTCCAAGTATGGCCCGACCCTCTTCAGCATTGGTGCCCAGCATGCGGACCACCATCGGGCGGATGGCGTGCGGCATCGCCTCGGCCGCCATGAGAATGCCGCGGGCGGCCACGTCGCAGCGCAGGATGCCGCCAAACAGGTTGACCAGCACGCGGCCCACGCTGGGGTCGGAGAGTATGATCTGCATCGCGGCTGCCACCTTCTCCTCGTCCGCGCCGCCGCCCACGTCCAGAAAGTTGGCCGGCGCCGCCCCCGCCTCCTGGATCACGTCCATCGTGGCCATGGCCAGGCCCGCCCCATTTACCATGCACCCAACATCGCCGTCCAGCTTGACGTAGCTGACGCCCGCGTTCTGGGCCTGGACCTCGCGCGGGTCCTCCTGGTCTGAGTCTCGCAGCTCCGCGGTCTCCTTATGCCTGAAAAGGGCTTCGTCGTCGAAGTTGAGCTTGGCATCCACCGCCAGCACCCGGTCGTCCGCCGTCACTACCAACGGGTTGATCTCCGCCAGGGAGCAGTCGCTGGCCTCGAACAGGCTGTACAGGCTGCCGACGAGTCCGGCGACGGGCCTTATCAGCTCCGGTTTCAGGTTCAGCCCGTAGGCGAGCTTACGTCCCTGGTAGGGCTGGAGACCCAGCACCGGGTCCACGGCGACGCGCAGTATCTTCTCAGGGGACGTGGCCGCCACCTCCTCGATCTCCATGCCCCCGGCCTCGCTGGCGATGACGACGACACCACCGGCGGCGCCATCTATCAGCATCCCCAGGTACAGCTCTTGCGCGACCTCTATCACCTCTTCCACAAGGACGCGATCGACGGGGACACCCTCGGGGCCGGTCTGGAATGTGACGAGGCGGGTGCCCAGCAGGGCGGAGGCGGCCTCCCCAGCCTCCGTGGCCGACGAGACCAGCTTGATGCCGCCGGCCTTGCCCCTGCCACCGGCGTGCACCTGCGCCTTTACAACAGCGCGGCCGCCGAGACCGTCTGCGATCGTCGCCGCCTCCTCAGGAGAGGAGGCCACGCCGCCCCGGGGCACTGGGATTCCATGTCCCGCAAGCATCTCTTTGGCCTGGTATTCGTGTACGTTCATCAGCCTACCGGTTTCGAAAGCTGGGCTTCATGGCGGAGGGGGTGGGATTCGAACCCACGAGGAGCTTGCGCCACCAACGGTTTCAAGTCACCTGGCATCTGTATCATACAGGTCGACCGCTGACATTTCATACTTAAGGGTCTGCAGACCAGCGGCCGGAGGGGTCAGAATGTCCACCAAGTCTAGTCTCATATCACTCGTTCCGTGGACAATCTGTGGACGTCTTATCGGGTCTGACCGGCCACCCGCCCAGTAATCAAAACTCGCGCGGGCAAAGACGCCGCCCTTAGATGGGTCTGAAGCCGGAAGGCTTTGGTGGTGGTCAGGCCCCGAGGATGTCCCGGTGGCGCAGGGCGCGCTCAAGGGACGGCTGCATCTTCATGTCACGGAACTCACCGATGGCGAAGTCCAGGTGCTCCATGGCCTCCGGCCGTTCGTCGGGGTAGTGCTCCAGCAGCAGCTCAGCGAGCTGGAGGCGGGTGAGGGCTATCTCCGGGCGGAAGCCTATTTGGGCGCACGCCTCCAGTGCCTGGTGGTAGTAGGCACGGGCCTTCTCGGACTCCCCTACTAACGCGGCCGCCGCTCCCAGGTGGCGGGCGGGACAGGTGTAGGCAATGCTACCCATGGCCAGGTGGGCGACAACCGAAAGGGGAGCCGCCAGGATCTCAGCCGATTCTGCGTCCTCCACCAGGACCGCGGTCTCCAGTAGGGTGACGAGTAGCGGTGTGGGGGCCTCATCCTCCATGTGGCCGGCACCCAGCTGTCGCAGGATGGCCAGGGCCTCGGCATGGCGACCCAGGTGGGCCAGGCAAAGGGCTCTTTGTGAGACCACTATTGATCCCTCCTCGCTCCCTGCCATTTGACTGGCCTGGGGAA
>JADFHV010000168.1 GCA_022566975.1 Chloroflexota bacterium | reverse complement strand
ACGTCTCGCCTCTGTGTCTTGGGCTTTCGGACGAAAAACATGCCGAGTGCGCCCAGAAAGGCCAGCGCCGCGAAACTCAGGAAGGGGACCTCGTAAGTACCGGTCTTATCGAACATGTAGCCCGCGAAAATGGGGGCGACCATCATGCCGAAGTTGTTGGGCAGCATCGAGAGTCCCATGATGGTGGCGAACGCCTTGCGCCCGTAGTAGTCACCCCTGATCGCGGTCATCAACGGGACCCGCCCGCCGATGGCGAAGCCGTACAGGACCGCGAAGACAAAGGCCAGGCTCTTGTCCTCTGCCAGCGCCAGCAACAGCATCGAGACCGCCTGGAAGAGCAGGAAGACGAAGATCAGCGGCGGCTTGGGTAACCGGTCGCCGAGGTATCCGGCGGCGAACTGCGTCACTATGGCGACCCCGGTGGTGGTAGAAATCACGATGCCGGCACCGGTCAGGGAGAAGCCCATATCGTTGAGCTTGGGGACGAGGTGGACGGCCAGGGTCACGATGGATATCGTCGAGGTCATGTGGACCAGGGCGAGGACCCAGAATACCGGAGTACGCATGGCCTGTCTCGCCGTGAAGTCGGGCTCCGGCGTCGGGTCCTCGGCTACCTCGCCGGCCGACTCGGGCGGCGCACCGGCGGTCTCCGGCGTGTCCCCGTCCGGCGTCAGCCCTATGTCCTCGGGGCGGTTCCGGATGAACCGGGTCACCGGCAGTGCCGTCGCCAGCAGGAAGATCCCGATGCCCATGGTCGTGGTGCGGAAGCCGTGGGACTCCAGCCCGAACGCGAGGGCGTAGACGAGGAAGCCTCCGAGGTGGACCCCGGACATCGCTGTCGCCAGGGCGAACGAGCGGCGACGTACGAACCAGTTGTTCACCATCGCGATCACGGCGAGCCATCCGCCTAACCCTCCGCCCAGGGAGATGACGACGTAGGCCAGGATGTATTGCCAGATGCTGTGTATCTGGGAGAAGAGGATGAACCCTATCCCCATCAGGGTGTACCCGATGAGGATCATGCGCCGGCTGCCGATGCGGTCTATCAGCCAGCCCTCCAGGGGCCCGATGACGGCCCCCTGTACCCTCGCGAGAGCGAAAGGGGCGGACAGGATGGTGCGGCTCCAGCCGAACTTCCGCTCCAGGACCACCAGATACATGCCCAGCCCCTGGAAGCTGGTCGACGACATCAGCGTCAGCAAGAAGACGGCCAGTCCAACGAGCCACCAGCCGTAGAAGACGCGGCGGCCCGGAGGGGCGGCTTGGGACACGGTTTGGGAGAGGGGGGTGCGCTTGGCCACGGCGCAAGTCTAGCAGATAGGGGAGCCCCCGCCGCAAGGAGGCGGCCCCGCCCGACGACGGCTACTCGTCCGACTCGTCGCCGGGAGAAGCCTCCCGAGGGTGCAGAAGGACCCCACGCCCTACGCCGCGCCGCAGACGCCCGTACTCCGAGCTGAGCTCGGCGCCGAATATAAGGATCAGGCTGCTGACATAGGCCCACAGCAGCAGCACGATCACCGGCGTGAGCGTGCCGTACACGTTCTGGAAGCTGGCGAATTCGCTCAGGTACAGTACAAACATGTTCTTTGCCAGCTCGAAGAGGACCGCCGCCACCATCGCGCCGGGCCATATGTACTGCCAATAGGTCCTGGTGTTGGGCATGAACTTATAGACCAACAGGAACATCATCACCGTCATCGCGAAGGAGCTCCCCTGCAGCAGGACGGGCACCAGCCAGTCCACGACCGGTCCGATTCCAGGGACGTCCAGCTCGGTCAGCCGGCCCGTTGCCCGGACCACGGCGACGATACTCAGGGACCCGAGAAATAGCACCCCGACGCCCAGTGCCATGCCGAGCTGTCGGGGCTTGCTGATGAAGAACGGCCGGTCTATGTGAACGTCCCATGCCCGGTTCACGGCACGGCTGATGGCCCCGAAGATGGCGCTCCCCGACCAGAGCAGGCCCACCACCGCGAAGACACCCAGCGCTCCCCTTACCTTGAGGACGGCGTCGAGGTTGCTGTCGATGAGCTGGTCGGAGGCGGGAAGATAGTCGGAGGAGAAGTCGGTGAGCCGGGACTGGATTTCCTGAGGCTCTAGGAACAGGCTGAGCACCGCGATCAGGCCCAGGAGGAGGGGAAACAGCGAAAAGAGCGCGTAGTAGGCGACGCCTGCAGCCATGTGAGTCGCGTCGTCGTCGGACATCTCGCGCATTGTGCGCAGCATCAGCGCCACCAGGAACCTCTGCTTGAGCCGGTCTCGCCACGGCCGGGTCCTCCGGGCTATGTCGGCAGCCAGATGCTGAACGGAGATGGACTTGGGGAGTTTGGTCGGCATTAGGAGACTATCTGAAAATTAGCCACAGGGGCCAGAGAGACCGCTGAGATTGGAATAGGCTTGATGTAGGGGACTCCAGGCAAACTCCGCGTTCTCTCCCGTTCGAGCTAATCCTAAGGCGGTCCGGGCCGGCATCGCCCGCGCCTGCCCGTTTCGGCAATTGGAATAGGCACATACCTTATTCTACCAGCGCGATTGACACGTGATGACCGCGGGACTACTATCGGTCTCCACACCCGCCGCGGTGCTTACAGGAGCCACGCGATGTCCGACATAACGCTGGGGTGCTCCGCGTGCGACGCCTCTCACCCGGCCGATATGACTACGCTCCGGTGCCGGGCGTGCGGCTCGCCGCTGGATGTCCGCTACAGCGACGGGAGCTCCGGCGATTCGGTCCCGCTTCCCATACGGGATGCCGCCTCCCTAGTCTCTCTGGGTGAGGGGAGCACACCCGCTGTCCCCATCCCCGCGGTGGGACGGATGCTGGGGCTCCGGCGGCTCTGGGCCAAGCTGGAGTTCATGAACCCGACAGGCTCGTTCAAGGACCGCGGCACCAGCGTGATGATCTCCGTGGCCAGGGAGCAGGGCGTGACGGAGATAGTGGAAGACTCATCGGGAAACGCCGGGGCGTCGGTCGCGGCCTACGCCGCCCGTGCCGGTATCAAGGCCCATATCTTCGCCCCGGCCAGCGCTCCGGCGGGCAAGGTCCAGCAGATCAGGGTCTACGGCGCCGAGACGCACCTGATAGAGGGTACCCGCGAAGACACTACCGAAGCCACGGTCGCATACTACCAGGAACGGGGTCTCGTATACGCCTCCCACAACCTGAGTCCATACTTCCTGGAGGGCACGAAGAGCTTCGCCTACGAGGTCGCGGACGACTTCCCGGATGGGCTCCCAGACCATATCGTAATGCCCGTGGGCAACGGCTCGCTGTTCATCGGCGCCTGGAAGGGTTTCCTCGAAATGCAGGGCGCGGGTCGCATCTCCGTCATACCGCGACTCCACTGCGTCCAGGCGCGGGCGGCGATGCCTCTGGTGGCGACCTATAACGAGACCGACTGGTCTCCGGAGCCCGGCGCAAAGACTATCGCGGGCGGGATATCGTCCGCCTCGCCTCCCCGCGTGCTCCAGTCCGTGGCGGTGCTGAAGGCGACGGACGGGGTGCCGGTGGCCGTGGACGACCCCGACATCCTGCGATGGCAGAGGCTCCTTGCCGAGACCGAGGGGCTCTACGGCGAGCCGACGTCCGCCGCGGCCTTCGCCGGGCTCGAAGAGCTCGTCAAGCTCGGCGAGATCGACGAGGACCACACCGTGCTCGTGCCCATCACCGGCCTCGGCCTCAAGGACGCCCCGCCGGTGTAGGGTCGGGCTGACCGCCAATATCGTCGCTGCGCTGAATAACCGGGCCGTGTAGGGCGGGTTTGAAACCCGCCCCTACGAGGAGCGGCCCCGCCGGATTAGATGGGGCTCCGTTACCGGTACTGGTCGATGGCCGCCCGGAATCCGGGGAGCGCGCCTTCCAGCGTCCGGTCCTCCACGCAGTAGGAGATGCGGAAGTAGCCCGGCATGCCGAAGCCGCGGCCCGGCACGACCAGCACGTTGTGCTTCTGAAGCTCACCCACGAACTCGACGTCGTCGTCGATGGGCGAGCGCGGGAACATGTAGAAGGCCCCCTGCGGCTTCACCACCGAGTAGCCCATCTCCGTGAGACGGCCATACAGAAAATCGCGCTTGGCCTGGTAAACGCCCACGTCCACGGTGACCGACTGCAACGCTTTCACGATAGGTAATCCCGCTTCCGCTGGTAGTCGCCGGGGTCAACGCTAACCCCTTGCAAGGACCGGACCAAGTGCTGCATCAGGGCCGGAGCGTTTACGAAGCCCAGCGTCCGGTTGCAGAACACCAGTCCCTCAAACAGCTCGCTTCTGTCCTCGTACTCCGGGTGAACGGCGATGAACCCTATCCGCTCTCCCGGCAGCGCCAGGTCCTTGGAGTGGGAGGTGGCGACGATGCTCCTCACGTGGTGGTGGAAGACGTGGGGATACTCGAGGCCGTCGAACAGGATCTTCCGGTACGGCTCATCGCTGACCAGGAATATCTCCCCGCCGAGCTCACGCTCTTTTTTGCGGATGATTTCTCCCATCTCAGCCAGCAGGTCGGCGCTGTATACGACGCCCGTGGGGTTGCTGGGTGAGCTGACGAGCACGACTTTTGTCGATTCGGTGATAGCCGCCTCGAAGGCTTCCAGGTCCGGGTAGAAGCTCTCGTCGGGAGGGACCACCCGGCATGTCCCGCCGTGATTGTCGGCGTAGAAGCGGTACTCGACAAAGTAGGGCGCGAATATGACGACCTCGTCGCCGGGGTCGAGCAGCGTCTTCAGCACCACGTTCAGGGCCCCGCCGGCGCCACAGGTCATCACGACTTCGCCGGCCGTGAAGTCGAGTCCCGTCTCGGTGCCCAACTCGGCGGCGACGGCGGCGCGGGTCTCTTCATAGCCTGCGTTGGACATGTACCGGTGCATGCCCGGGGTCGGGTCCTCCGCTATGCGCCTGAGCTCGTCGAAGAACTCGGTGGGAGGCTCCATGACGGGGTTCCCCAGGGAGAGGTCGAAGACGTTCTCCTCGCCGTGCTCCCGCCTGAGGAGGTCGCCCTCCTCAAACATCCTGCGAATCCAGGAGCCCTGCTCCATGAAGTCTCGTATCTTTCTGGAGACGGCCATTCGATACTCCGTCGGCGGTCTTGGGCGCGGTAACCAGGCGACTGTACCGCCGACGCGTGGCCGTGTCAACAAGCCTATCCAGGGCTCCTTGACAGCCCGAATACCGTTGGATACGCTGGGACTGAAATCCTCGTGGGCTCGTAGCTCAGTGGTAGAGCACCCGGCTCATAACCGGAGGCGCGCAGGTTCGAATCCTGCCCGGGGGACCGAGCCCGATCGCTCGACTTCCTGATAGAAGTGACCTTCCGCCGGAACAGCGTGAGAATGCGCTGA
>JADFHV010000167.1 GCA_022566975.1 Chloroflexota bacterium | reverse complement strand
ACGTCTTACGCATCCTGCGCGCTGCCGGCTCAGAAGGGCTTACCTGCGGTCAAATTGCCGAGCAGATGATGACCCGCGACCCGGACGTCACGCGCCTGCTGGATCGGCTTGGGGTACGCAAGCTCGTCATCCGCTGGCGTGATCACGAGGACCGACGGGTAGTGAAGACACGCGTCACCGGAGAGGGCCTGCAAATCATCCGGCGGCTGGATGCCCCCATTTCAGGTTTACACCGCCGCCAGTTGAACCACCTGGGGGGGCCCAACCTTCGACAGTTGAGCGATCTGTTGGTGGCCGCCCGCGGCGACGCCGGCCATCAGGATGTCCTCGGTGTTGGCGTACCCCAGCATCCCCTCCCTCACCCAGCTCGTCGCCAGCTCATCCTGTACCGTGAAGCCGGTCTCCGCCAGCTCTATGGCCGGCGCCAGCAGCTCCTTCCAGGGCATGGTGGCGAACCGGCTCGCAACCTCGTGCAGGGCCATGAGGGTGCCGGGAACGGTGACGGACAGATAGCCCTTCTGGTTGACCTGTCCCTCCAGCGCCCACATGTCGGCGGGCAGGCGCTCGATGACCTTGTCGGCCCACATGGCCGTCGTCGCCTTCAGCGGGGCGCGCCCGTAGAAGTCGATTACCAGGTGCTGGCCGGACTCCGCGTGGAACACCTGAAGCGTCCCGTTGCCTCCGATGCTGGTCACCTGAGGCTCAGCGATGCCCTGGGCAAAGGCCGTCGCCACCGCCGCGTCGACGGCGTTTCCGCCGTCTTCAAGAATCCGACGGCCCACCTCCACCGCCTCCACCGATGGGCACACGACGACGCCTTTCATGCCTCTGCCTCCACCCACGGACTTTAGGACCGCTCGAACATACCGGCAGGCCCTCTGCTTGTCAATCGACTAGGTCTTGCGGGATGCCCGACGGCCGGACTCGTTATAGAATGTCGCCGACGCATCTGAGCCATAAGGAGGACGCCCTTGGACGTAACGAAGGTCAAAAAACTGCTGGAGTTCGATACACCAACCGTGGCCAACGGGCTCGGTCTGCTGGGGGTCCGAGACGACTCCTACGGCTACACCGGCCCTGACATCAAGCACCTGATGCCCGAGATGGGCCGCAGAGTCGGGGTGGCCGTCACGGCCCGGATGGACACGACGTCCCCGGGTGTCGAAAAGTGGGAGTCCCTGTTCGACGGCTGGCTCCGCATGATGGCCGACGCCGGCAAAGGCGACGGCGGCGAGTCGCTGCCCGTGTTCGCCGTCATCGAGTCGGTGGGACCGCGTCCAAGATACACGGTCACCATAGGCGACGGAATGGCGACCCGGATGCGGATGGCCGGCGCCGAAGGCTACCTGACGAACGGGTGCATCCGCGACCTCGAGGGCGTGCGGGAGGTGCCACTGGCCTGCTGGGCGGCGGGGCTATCGCCGATGCACGGTCAGCTACGCTGGCTGGACATAGGTAGCACCGTCGTCATAGACGGCATGACGGTGAGGCCCGGCGACATCCTGCACGCCGACGTCAATGGCGTGGTGACCATCCCCGCCGAGGCTGCGGACCAGGTCTACGACAGGGCCAGCGAGGTCGCGCAACGAGAGGCCGAGCTCTTCGCCAAGCTGCGGGCGCCGGACATGACCCTGGACAAGCTGCTGTCTTCTTAGTGGTCTGATACCGCGTCGAATGTCACCCTGAGTCCGCCAGCGGCGGGCGAAGGGTCTGGTGGGGTCGGGGGATTCCTTCCCACTCGCTGGCCAGGTCCACCCAAGACGGATTGAGCGACTCGATCAGCTCCACTTTCTTGCTACGCAGCCAGCCTTTGATCTGCTTTTCCCGCGCAATGGCCGACTCGACATTGGCTGTCGCCTCGTAATGGACCAGCTTCGAGATGTTATATCGGTTGGTGAATCCATCCACGCGCTTCTGACGGTGTTCATACACTCGACGAGCGAGGTCGCTCGTCACGCCGGTGTATAGCGTCCCTCGATGGTTCGTCATAATGTAGACGTAGAACTGCTTCACGGAGCCCCCCAGCCACCAGATTCTTCGTCGCCCTTCGGAGCAAGGACTCCTCAGAATGACACTAAGCCCGTACTACCGTAGTCGGTCGCCAATCATCCCCGCCCCCACCAGATCGTCAGGCCCCCGGCGCACGGATCCCCCGACCCGGCGACACGCCCTCCTGTACGGCACCGTCCCTGACCACCGGCACGCCGTTCACCAGAACATGCGGGATACCATCGGGCGGTAGGGTCGGCTCCCGGTACGTGGAGCGGTCGATGACGCGGTCCGGGTCGAACAGCACGAGGTCGGCATCGGCGCCCACGCTGGCACGCCCCTTCTTCTTGAACGCCGGCGCCAGTGACTCCATACGCTGGGCGGGCATAAGCGACGCCTTCCGGATGGCATCCATGAGCGACAGCGCGCCCGACTCGCGCACGTACTGGCCCAGCACCCTGCTGTAACAGCCGGCCGTCCGAGGATGGCCCTTGCTGTTGTCTAGTAAGCCGTCCGACGCTATCGCCGTTAGCGGACTTGCGACGGCAGCGTCCACCAGGTCCTGACGCATCGAATGGACGATCACCCAACCGCCGGTCTCCCTGTACTCGGCGAATGTGCTTGCGGTCAGCCGCTCCCCGGTGAGGGCCCACTCGAGGTCCCCGTAGTCCAATTCGAACTTTTCCCGCCACCCCTCGGCGAGAATGGCGGACTCGATTCCGGTCATCCCCGCGGTATAGGGATAGCACTCGGTGGTAACGTCCAGGCTGTTGGACCGCGCCTCCTCGATCATCTGGAGCAGGCGCGTAACCGCCTGCTGCCCGCTGCTGTTGATGTGGACGAGATGTAACGGCGCGCCACTCGTCACCGATGCGGCGATAAGCTCGGACAGCCCTTCGATGCTGTTCATCGGCTCCTTGTGGCCCATGCCTCGCATGTGGACGTGACACGTCGCCCCGTACCGCGCCGCAACTCGAAACATCTCGAGGGCCTCCCAACGCGTCGCCATCGGCGTGTACGCCAGACCGAAGCCCATCGCGAGCGCACCACTGCGAAGTCCCACGTGCATCAGCTCCTTCATCTCCTCGATCTGGGCCTCCGTCGCCTCCCTATAGGCGCCGTCGCCGATGGGGAGCATCCCCGTGGAGGGGTCGTTCATCACCTTCATGCGCACGGGAATGTGGCCCACGCTCGCCCCGAAGTTGACGAGAGCATTGCCCTCACGCTCCTCGTACCACCCGCCGATGTCCAACACCCCGAGTTCCAGCTCGAGCGCCGTCGTCACACCGTCCCTGGCCTGGACGCGATAGTTCTCGTCGTCCTGTCCATGAGAGTGCATGTCTATGGCCCCGGGGGCCACTACGAGGCCGCTCGCGTCGATGGACTCACGTCCCTCCAGCGGCTCCGCACTGATGGCCTGGATGCTCCCATCGGCGATGCCGACGTTGGCGACCCTGTCCATCCCCGACTCGGGGTCCATGACCCGGCCGTTCTCTATGACAAGATCGAATGCGCTCACCAACGGACCTCCATCCTCTTGTTCACCTTGTGTCGAGGGCCACCCGACGTGATTGCCATCAGGCTACTGCCCAGATATCGTTGTCCGCCAGATGCCCTGGCCGAAGGTCTGGGCAGACACACAGCGCTGCCCTACGTTTCCAACATAACGTGTGGACACGCCGGACAGTCGGATCCCACGAACGGGTCATCCTCACCCTGAATGGGTATGATACCGTTCGCCCTGAGGCTGTCGAAGGGCCGGCTTGAGGGAACCTATGAGCGCAACCCAATCAGTCGGACTTGGGCTCCGTGAAGGTCAGGATACGCGAGGGGTTCTCCACCAGTATCTTTTGGACAAGCTCTTCCGTGAACCCCCGCGCCCGCATCCTCGGCACGATGTGGGAGATGATGTAGAAGTAGCCGTGGCCCCCGTACTTGATCAGCCGGTCCTTTGAGCAGATGTCATGGGCCACCACCATCTTGTCTCCGTATCCCTCCGAGGCGAGGTACGCGATCTGGTCCATGCGGGTGGCGTCGCTGGGCATGTCTATGTTGAGGTTGGGGCCATAGTACGACCGCTCGTTTCCAAACAGGTCCCACTCGACGTAGCACCCGCTCTCAGCCACCCGCTTGAAGTCCTCTAGCTTGAAGATGGTGCGCTCGATATGGCCCATGATGGTCCGTTCCAGGTCGGCTCCCGCCTCGGCCAAGACCTCGATGATCTCGAACGGGGCGGCCTCGTCGCGGCCGGGGTGGATCAGGATGGGTGCCCCGGTTACGCGCTGCGCCCGCGCCGCGGCACGCAGCACCTTCCGCTCGTTGTCGGTGAGCGGCCAGCTGCACCCCACCTCGCCGATAATCCCGGACTTCACGTCGGTACCGTCCGCTCCCTCGGTCAAGTCAGTCACGATGCGCTCGAAGATCTCATCCTCGGTGCGGCCGACCAGGGGCGAGACGTGGTCCCAGACATCCCAGTATCGGCGTGTCTCCTTCGTCCCGTCGGCACGAACTCGCAGCCAGTGGCCCGGGGCTAGCTTGCTGACGCCCGCGAACAGCGTCATGGGGGCAGGCGCCGCGAGAAACGTCAGATAGTGGTAAAGGGCTTCTTCGTTGACGCCTGCGCTGAAGTCGGGGTCTGCGAGGAGTGCCTTGATCTCGGAGGCGAATGTGAAGCGGCCGTGGTGCTCGGCATAGTAGAGCGGCTTGATCCCGATACGGTCGCGCACAAGCCAGAGCTCACGGCTGCGGCTGTCCCAGAGCGCGAACGCAAACATCCCGCGCAACCGACTCAGGCAGTCAATGCCCCACTGGCGGAACGCCTCGAGAATCACCTCGGTATCGGAATGGTCCGTCCGCCACCTGCGGTGGCCCAGCGCCTGGAGGTTCCTGCGGAGTTCGGCGTGGTTGTAGATCTCACCGTTGTACACAATGGTCAGATCGCCCGACGTGTCGTGCATGGGCTGGCCGGCCTCGGGCGATAGATCAATGATGGCCAGACGGCGATGGCCAAGGGCTACCCGGCGGTCCTCGCTCATCCATACGCCGGCGCCATCCGGCCCGCGGTGCGCCATCGTGTCCCGCATTCTGACCAGGCGCTCTTCGGTTATCCCGATTGAGCTGCCGTCAAAGGTCACCGCACCGACGATTCCGCACATGCTAGCAACCTTACCGCGTCCACGTACCGGAGGCGTCGCTCCGCCGATTTCCCAACCGTAAAAGGCCGTGCCCGGTTCGGTACAGCTCTAGATAGACACTGGCACGGTCCATGCCCCGCGACTGAACGTACCCTCGCGCAGCGCTGCCTCCCTACTCGCGCGGTGAAGAACGACGGCGATGCCATCATCCGTACGTCC
>JADFHV010000166.1 GCA_022566975.1 Chloroflexota bacterium | reverse complement strand
CTCCTGGAATCACTCCGTCACCGCGGCTGGACCGCGTGATGTAGGTCCGTGCGCTGGAAACGAATCTCCAGCGCGCCCCCCGTCTCGCTCCTGACCCTGGCCCACTCGGCGATTCGCCAGCCCACGACCCACGCGATCCCCTTGGGCGACACGACCAGAGGGACCCGGTCGCGCCACACCCTAGGGACCTTGGCGTCCACGAAGAAGTCCTGTAGCTTCTTGGTCCCCGACATCCCCAGGGGCTGGAACCGGTCGCCGGCACGCCACGGGCGTACGCACAGAGACACGCCCAGACTGCGGCGGTCCAGGAGGGCGACGTTGGGTGAAGCAGTCGTCCCACGACTAAAGTCAGGGGTTTCACGGATGCCTTGCGGCGCTGGCGCGGTTGTCTCCTCGGAGCTGAGTATCCTGGTCGTGACGCGCCAACCCTCCAGTACCGTCTCGCCGGGGACGTTCAGTGACCGTTGTGCCTCCAGCGGCGGCAGGGGGCACGGATCGACGCCGGCCGGGGTGATGATCGCCTCGTCGAACGTGACCGTCAGGCGGATGCCGTCCGGCAGGCTGAGACTCTTGCCGGCGGGACCGTCGAGAAGGCCGGCCATGCCATCGATGTGGGTCTGCTCGACGTCCTTCAGGTCACCCTTGGCGGCCAGCATGGCCCTGCGGAGCAGATGGGCCCGCAGGCCCGGTGCCAGCGCGGAGACCGCGCGCCGGTCCAGCACCACTCGACCCTCGACCACCCTGGCCATCTTGTCCCAGACACCGGCGACTCCGGTCTCCAGGTAGTCAAGGTCACGGGCCGCGGAATCGGATAGTCGTCTCAGGGCGTCCCTTATGGACGGATTGTACTCCTCCAGCAGGGGCATGAGCTCCAGCCTCACGCGATTGCGCCGGTGCCCGAGGGACAAGTTCGAGATGTCCTCTCGTGGGGTCAGACCCAGGGCATGGCAGTACCCGAGGGTCTCGTTTCGGCACACCCCAAGGAGCGGTCGGATGAGCGTCACCTTTCGCCCGCTGAAGACGCGCTCGGCTGTCGGCTCCATTCCCCTGAGCCCGGTCAGGCCGCTTCCCCTGATGATGTTCATTAAGACCGTCTCAGCCTGGTCGTCCGCCGTGTGGCCGAGGGCGATGCCGTCGGCGCCGTGCTGTTCGGCTACGCGTGAGAGGAAGTCGTACCGTAGCTCACGGGCGGCCTCCTCCAGTGAGAGGCCCTCGGACCGGCGATGCGATGATACGTCGGCCTCTTCTAATGTGACTGGGAGCCCAAGGCCACGACAGGTTGCTGCGACGAAATGGGAGTCGGCCGTGGACTCGTGGCCGCGCAGCCGGTGGTCAAGGTGGGCGCCGTGGAGCCTCAGGCCGAGGGTGTCGCGAAGACGGGCTAGGGCATGCAGCATAGCCAATGAGTCCGGGCCGCCTGACACAGCGACGATGAGGAGTCCACCGCGGTCTAGCCCCGCTCTCTCGAGCGTCTCGCGCACGCGCCGGTCCAGGAGCCCGACGATCTCGTCTTGAGCCATGGGTAGTCTATCTTCTCTGTCGTTCGATATTCCGGAGGTGCGACGTATCGTTCATTGAGAGAAGCACTCCCTGGGATGGGGTTAGATCGAGACGGGTGATGGAGCCGACGTCGTTACGGAGCCTTCGGAAGTTGCGGAGGGGGATATCCAGCGCCTTGCACACAATGGTCTGGATGACGAAGTTGTGCGTTACTGCCACCGCTGTCTCATCGGGGTGGGCGTCTGCGAGCTGTGTCACGGCTCTCCACGCGCGCTCCTGGACCTGGATGAGCGACTCTCCTCCGGGCATACGGGCCGTGGCGGCGTCGCGGTCCCACCGGCTGGCGAACTCAGGATAGCGCTGGCGAGCCTCCGTGGCTTTCAGCCCGTCTAGGTCGCCGGCGTCGGCCTCCTGGAGGTCGCTGTGAGGCGCGGGCGTGACTCCCAGCGCATCGGCGACGATCTGGGCTGTCTCGAGGGCTCGGGCCAGGGGACTGGTGTACATCTTGAATGGGAGCTCGGCTGTCAGAGGGGCCGCAACGGCGCGTGCCTGAGCACGGCCCGTGGCATTGAGGGGCGCATCGGTTAGACCGAGTATGCGGCCGTCTCTATTCAGGTCCGTCTCGCCGTGACGTACCAGTATCAGTTTCATCGACGGAACCTTCCGGGGCCCGGGTCTTGGTCACCTTGATGGTCTCGATCTTGAGGCCTTTCATCCTGGTGACCTCGAGTTTCAGGTTGCCGTATTCGAGCCGCTGGCCTTCGACCGGGATCTGACCGAGCACGTCCAGGACGAAGCCCGCGATGGTCTCGAAGTCGCCTTCGGGGAGAGCGATGCCCAGCTCCTCGTTGACCTCCTCCACGCTCATGCCGCCCTCCACCTGGAACGTGTCCCGTCCGATCGTCTCGTACTCCTCCTCGAGCCCGAACCCCTCTTCCCCTACGGGCCCGACGACCTCTTCCGTGAGCTGCTTGAGACTCACGAGTCCGGCCAGGCCACCGTACTCGTCCACCGCGATGGCCATCTGGTTGCCTGACTCGCGCAGCTCGTCGAACAGCTCCGCCACCCGCTTTGTCTCCGGAACGAAGTAGCAGTCCCTGATGACGTCGGTGACCGAGTCGCCGAGGTCGATGCCTTTGGTTGCCATGGTCCTCAGGATGTCCTTGGCCGAGATTATGCCGACTACGTTGTCGATAGTCCCCTTGAATACCGGAAAGCGGGTGTGAGCGTGCTCCGAGTAGATGTCCAGGAACACCTGAAGAGACGCCCCCCGCTCGAGTGAGACGATCTCGGTGCGGGGCGTCATGATCTCGCGGACCTGCCGGTCGCCAAAGCGGAAGACGTTCTCGAGCATCTCGGCTTCGCCGGGCTCGAAGGTCCCCTCGGCCTCACCGATGTCGATCAGGCTGCGGAGCTCGCTTTCGGTGATCGACCCTCTGATGGGCACATCGCCGCCGAGTAGGGAGCTCGCCCTGCGGGTGATCCACTGAAGGGCCACAACCAGGGGCCAGAGTGTAGCCTCGATCCACTTCAGGGGCCCGGCGTATGCAAAGGCCACGCGCTGGGCGTGGTGGACGGCAACGGTCTTGGGTATGATCTCGCCCACGAGCAGCAGCGCCGCCGTGCCGGCGACGGTGGTGAGGAGTGCTGCCTGGCCCTCGCTGCCGTCACCGAGGAGCGAAATGAAGATGAGAGTCACGGAAGCGGTGAAGGCGACGTTGACGACGTTGTTACCAAGGAGGATGGTCGAGAGCAGCCGCTCGGGGTCCTCGATCATACGCGCCACCCGTCGGGCTCCCGGCACATCCGTATTGACCAGGTGGGCGACTGTGGTCTTCTGGAGGGAAAGGAAGGCCGCCTCCGAGCTGGAGAAGAAGGCGGAGAATACCAAAAAGACCAGCGCCAGAATGATGCCAACCTCGGGCATGTCGGTTCCTCCAATGTCCGGCCTGTAGTGGGCGGACCCGAATTTAAAGACGAGGCTCTAGGGGTGGAGCTCGGGCTCTTGGACGCCGGCGCGGGTGGCGACGCTACTGTCTAACGGGCCGTCATGTCGCCGGGCATGAGCGTCTGATCGCTCGTCCCATAGTCGGGCGACGGTGTCTCGGACGAGCGAGCCACTGAATCCCCTCCGCATCAGGTAACCCCACAACCTGCGCCGGAAGGTCCGGAAGTCGGCCTCCTCAAGACGTCTCGCGTGCTTGATCCCCGCGCGGTAGGCGCTGTCACGGTCGTCGACTTCTCGCGTCGCCTCATCGGCGATATCTCTGGACACACCCTTGGACAGCAGCTCGCGCCTGATCGCCATGGCGCTACGTGGGTTCGTGGAATCGCGGCTGTCTCGCCACATCCTGGCGAACTTCGAGTCGTCCACCAGGGACTGTTCTGCGAGGGACTCTATGACCCGTTCCGCGAGGGAGTGGGGGAACCGGCGTCTCAATCTGGAGCGGACCTCCGCTGCGCTTCTGGGCCGGTAGGACAGGAAGCGCAGGGCAGCGGCCATGGCGCGTTTGAAGGCCTCGTCGTCATTCATCGAGTATGGGTCAGAGCCTCGGCTGCGCGATAACGGAGGTGGTGGTGATGATATGGATCTCGGACCCGGCCGGGACGGTCCATGAAGAAACAGCGTGAAGGCGGCTAGCTGGCGTCTTGGGCGACGGTTGCGACTGCAGCTTCCCGGGGGGTCTCGTCGGGCACGGCGACGGGGAGGGCCTCGTCCTTGATTAGACGCTCTATCTGGCCGGCCACGTCGGCATTGTCCCTGAGGAACTGTTTCGCATTCTCGCGCCCCTGGCCGAGTTTGGTGTCGCCGAAGGAGTAGAAGGCGCCGTTCTTGGTAAGCGTACCCATATCGGTGCCCATGTCTATGAGGCTACCTTCTCTGCTTATCCCCTCGTTGAACATAATGTCGAACTCGGCGACTCGGAAGGGCGGGGCGACCTTGTTCTTGACGACCCTTGCCCGGACCCGGCTTCCGATGATCTCGTTGGCCTGCTTGATGGACTCCAGCCTACGGAGGTCGATGCGGACCGAGCTGTAGAACTTGAGGGCGCGTCCGCCTGGAGTCACCTCCGGGTTACCGAAGAAGACGCCGATCTTCTCACGTATCTGGTTGATGAAGATTACGGCCGTGTTGGAGTGGCTGATGGCCGCCGTCAGCTTACGCAGTCCCTGGGACATGAGGCGGGCCTGGAGTCCGAGGTGGGAGTCGCCCATGTCGCCCTCAAGCTCGGCCTTGGGGACCAGTGCGGCGACGCTGTCTATTACCACGACCTCCAGGGCGCCGCTGCGTACCAGGTACTCGCAGATCTCCAGCGCCTGCTCGGCGGTGTCGGGCTGCGATACGAGCAGCTCATTGATGTCTACTCTACACTTGGCCGCGTAAGTCGGATCAAGGGCGTGCTCGGCGTCGATGTAGGCCGAGGTTCCGCCGGCGCGCTGAGCTTCGGCCATGATGTGATAGGCGAGGGTGGATTTGCCCGACGCCTCCGAGCCGAAGATCTCTGTGACACGTCCTTTGGGGATACCCCCAATGCCGAGGGCGATGTCCAGGGATATGGAGCCTGTGGATATGGCCTGTACTGGGCCGGTCCGGTTGGTGTCGCCCAGCCTCATAACGGCGCCGCGACCGAAGTGTCGGTCGATCTGTCCGATGGCGAGTTCCAGGGCCTTGGCTTTCTCTGTGGTCATCGTGTCGCCTTTCGTGTCCACCCGTCAAACATCAGCGAACCGCCGATGTTGACGCCCGGACCATTTTAGCATTCGTCCCTTGTCCATACAAGTTGAGCGGGGACCGTCATGACGCTGTGATGAGGCTATTTTAACAGCGAAAAAGAGAGTTG
>JADFHV010000165.1:1533-5344 GCA_022566975.1 Chloroflexota bacterium | reverse complement strand
GGCCGTCCTACCGCGGCAGCCAAAGATAATAGAACGGCGCGCTGGATTGCCGCAGGCCGGCCAGGGCCGAGATTACGCCCAGATTGGCCCCGGGCCGGGCGCTTTGCTGCATGTAGATGTTGGGTTCGCCCACGTCGGGCTGATGGCCCAGGGTGATCACGCGAAATTCGGAAACGCCGCTGAGGCGCCGCAATTCATCCAGTGCGTCCTCGAAGTAGCCGATCCGGTCCACGAGGCCCACCTCCTTGGCCTGGGAGGCGGTGTAGATCCGGCCGTCGGCTACCTCTTCCATGGGTTTCTTCAAGCGCTTTCCGCGGCTTTCGCGCACCACGGTCACGAAACGCTGGTACAGGTCGTCGACGACCCCCTGCACTACCCGCTGGTGTTCGGTATTGGGGGGCCGGGTGATGGAATTCAGGTCCTTGAGCGGCCCGGAGGATATGGATGCGTCCTCGATGCCGTATTCCTCCACGAGGCGGAGAAGGTCGCGCTCTCCCTGGTGGAGGGCTGATATCTGCGCCAGGATGTCTCCCTGCACCATGTCCGGTACGCGGACGTTCTTGTTGATGATGCGCCAGACGGCGTGGTTCATCTCGCCCTCTTCGATCAGCTTGATCGGCGGGATCCGCAGGCCCTCCTGGTATATCTCGGTGTTGTCGCAGGCGTTGCCTCCAGCCACCCGGCCGCCGATGTCGGTATGGTGGGCGATGACGCACGTCCAGCTGACCAGCGCCTCGTTGTAGAAGACGGGCTTGAACAGGAAGATGTCGGGCAGGTGGCTGGCGCCCTCGTACGGGTCGTTGTTGGCGAAGATGTCGCCCGGCTTGATGTCGTCGCCGTAGTACGCCCGTATCGCGTCCAGGGCGGGCTGCATGGCGCCCATGTGAAAGGGGAGCGTCAGGCCCTGGGCGACCAGCTCGCCCTCCGCGTTGAAGATGCCGGTCGAGAAGTCCATTCCGTCCTTGACCACGGCCGAGCGTGCTGTACGCACGACGGTGACGGCCATCGTGTCGGCGGCGCTGGTCAGGTAGTTCTGGACTATTTGGCGTGTAATCGGGTCGGGCCCGTTTTCATCCTGCATGGTTTCTCCTGTCTACCCCTCGGTCGGAGTGTCCCCGCCCCCGGATTCCTCGTCGGGGACTCCTCGGAATGACGCAGCCGGAAGTCGCTCAATGTCACCCCGAGTGGAGCGAGGGGTCTGGGGCGGAGGGCGGGGCCTCCCACTCCGCGGCTAGATCCTCCCAGTAAGGATTCATCGACTCGATCAACGCAACTCTCTTCTCACGTCGCCAGCTCTTGACCTGTTTTTCGCGCTCTAGGGCCGACCGTACGTCGTCGGTGACCTCATAGTAGACGAGCCTCCGCACGTTGTATTTCGAGGTGAACCGGCTTCCCTGCCCGTGCCGGTGCTCGTGCACGCGTCGCGCTAGGTCGTTGGTGACACCGGTGTAGAGTGTCCCGCGATAACTGGCCACGATGTAGACGTAGTATTGCTTCACGCTGGCTTTGCACCACCCCGGATTCCTCGTCGGGGACTCCTCGGAATGACACAGCGGTTAGCCGCCCGTGCTGTCCAGCACGATGTCTTTCAGTGAGTCCAGAGAGGCCCGCCAGCCGGGCGGAACAACGACGGTCGAGTCGTACTCCTCCACCACCAGCGGGCCTTCGGCTCCGGCCCCGTCGAGCTCCATACGGCCCATGATCGGCGTGTCCACCCATCCCGCCTCCGGGCCGAAGTAGACGTTCCGCCGGTCCGTGACCGGCCCTGAGCCCTGGAGGCTGAGGTCGATGTCTTCGGGCACCCGCTGGCCCTCGGCTATGCCCCGCGCTATCACCCTGATGCTCACAAGCTGGAGTGGCTCGTCCACACGGTAGCCGTAGGTCTTGTCGTGCTCGACGGCGTGGGCTTCGCTCAGCCTCTTGAGACTTTCGGCCGAGAAGCGATCGTCCTCCATGCCCACGGTGAGCTCGGAGGTCTGGCCCACGTACTTCATGTCTACCTGGGTAGTGGTCTCCTGCCGCGAGTCCTCGAACCCCTCGTCCCTCAAGAGGTCAGTGCCCTGGTCCTTCAGGCCTTGAAGGATGCCGTTTACCGCCTCCAGATCCAGCTCGGAGAACTGTCTGAAGTAGGTCTGGACGAAGTGGTGCTCAATGTCCGCGAACAGCAGGCCGAAGGCGCTGAAGGCGCCGGGAGACGGAGGGATGACGACCCGGCTGATGCCGAGCATCTTCGCCAGCCCGGCCGCGTGTATGGGTCCACCACCGCCGAAGGCCACCAGTGTGAACCGGCGGGGGTCTCGGCCCCGCTCGCTGGAGACCGCACGCAAGGCTCGTCCCATGTTGGAGTTGACGAGAAGATGAATGCCGTGGGCCGCGTTGATGTCGGAGAGGCCCAGTGGGCCGGCCACCCGGTCCGCTATGGCGCGCCGGGCTTTTTCCGCGTTGATGGGAAAGCTCCCGCCCAGCAGGTATTCCGGGTTCAGGTACCCAAGGGCGACGTTTGCGTCGGTTACCGTGGGCTCCTCGCCGCCGGCGTCGTAGCAGGCCGGGCCGGGGACGGCGCCGGCACTCTGGGGTCCGCACTGGAGCGCGCCGGCCTTGTCCACCCAGGCGATGCTGCCCCCACCGGCGCTCACCTCGGCGAGGTCGATGGTAGGAACGCGGAGTACGTATCCTCCGCCCGTCAGCAGGCGGTGGCCAACGCTCATGCCGCCTCCGACCTCGTACTCTGGGGCCCTGAGTATCTCGCCTCCCTCGATGATGGAGGCCTTGGCCGTGGTACCTCCCATGTCGAAGCTGATGATGTCGGGGGTGTCTATGCGCTTCCCCAGGTGGTATGCGCCTACCACACCGGCCGCCGGCCCGGACTCGATGCAGAAGATCGGTCTGTCGACGGTCACGTGGACCGGGGCCAGCCCGCCGTTGGACTGCATGATCGTCAGCGGCACGGTGATGCCCCGGGCGCGTAGCCCCTCTTCCAGACCGGTGAGGTACCTTGCGACCACCGGACGAACGTAGGCATTGATTACCGTGGTGCTCGTACGCTCGTACTCCCTCATCTCCGGCAGGACCTGGCTGGAGACCGAGAGGTCCACCCCGGGGACTCTCTTGGCTATCACCTCCGCGATGCGGGACTCGTGATCGGGGTTGGCATATGAGTGGAGTAGGGAGATGGCCACCGACTTGACACCCTCTTCGGCGATCCGGTCCGCGACCCGCTCCACATCGGACAGGTCGAGAGGCTCCAGCACCTCGCCTTTGAAGCTCATACGCTCCCGGACCTCGAAACGCAGACGCCGCTCCACAAGAGGCGGCGGTTTCCGGTAGTAGAGGTCGTACAGACGAGGGGTGCGGATGCGGCCCAGCTCGAGCACGTCCCGGAAGCCTTCGGTGGTGACAAGTGCCGTCTTCGCGCCCTTACCCTCCAGGATGGCGTTGGTGGCCACCGTGAAGCCGTGGCCCAGCTCGGTCACGTCACCAGGCTTGATCCCAAGGGTCTGGATCGAGTCGTCCAGGCCGACGAGCACGCCCCGGCTGTAGTCGTCGGGCGTGCTCGCGAGCTTCTTGACCAGGACCCGGCCGTCGTCTCCGAGGAAGACGACATCGGTGAATGTCCCGCCTATGTCGACCGCAGCCCGAAATCGCGTCATGCTCTCAGTGAGTCATCGAGGACCCGGCCGGTTGGCCGGGTTGCCTTCTTAGAATGTGTGGGGCAGAAAACCCTGGCGATTGTATAGGGGAGCGGGCTGTAAGGCTAGGCCCATTAACTCCAGTAGGTTAGAGGTAGGCACGCCCCCCGGAGCTCAAGGGT
>JADFHV010000165.1:0-1523 GCA_022566975.1 Chloroflexota bacterium | reverse complement strand
GGGGAAGCGGGGACTCGAACCCCGACGCCTTTCGGCATCCCGATCCCAATCGGGACTCGTCATGCACCGCTCACGCGCCTGGCGGCGAGTCTTGGTGGTGGGGAAGCGGGGACTCGAACCCGGACGCCTTGCGGCACATGATCCTAAATCATGCTCGTCTGCCAATTCCGACACTTCCCCGGGGAGTAGCTGTCGACGATCAGCCATCAGTTATCGGCCGATAGCCGCTTGATGTCATTCTGAGGGACCTCGATATGTCGGGGCAACGAAGAATCCGGGTGGAGGTCTTCTTGATCGTACTTCCAGTGCCGCCCTCCCACTCCAGATTCTTCGCCAATCGGCTCAGAATGACACGGTACCGCCGGCCCATTATACCGAGTCGGCTGCTTACCGGTCGATGGCACGGGCGATCGCTAGAGCCTAGCGCTCGATGAGAGTAGACCAGACTGCAGCCAGTGTGACGATATTCGGTTCGCAGCCATGGTTCCCCAGTTCAAAGCATTTCTAAGCTAAGTTCCAAGGAACTGCTCCAGCGGCTGGGCCGGCGATTTCACCTCTATGACCGTAGTCTCCTCGATGGCCTCGAGGCCGGTCTTGGTGAACTGGCGACGCTGCTCGGAAAATCTATCGGAAGCGAAAACGATTACGCCGAAAGCTGGGAAATCTCGCCCGACTCTACTGTGTGGACGATCCACCTTCAAAAAGGCGTGCCGTTCCACCACGGCTATGGTGAAATGACGGCAAGCGACGTCATCTGGACCCTGGAGAACGGGGTAGAGAAGGGCACCGTTCGGAGTGTAAAGCCGTACAAGCGGACTTTCTTTGTTGAGGGCGGCGGGATGAGCGCGCCAGACGACTACACCCTCGAAATAGACACCGTGGTGCCTCGCTGGGACCTGACCTGGTTTCTTTCCATGGGAATGACGCCCTTAATGGGGAACGGGATCGCCAGCCAGAAGTACTACCAGGAGCTGGGCGAGGAAAAGGCTGGCTACACCCAGGCTGTCGGTACGGGGCCCTGGCGTAGCGTTGAGCACACAACGGGCGGCACCTGGCGGTTCGAAGCGGTGGAGGACCACTGGCGCAAGACCCCCAACTTTAGCGAGCTCCATTACAAAGAGATATCCGAGGAGTCCACCCGTTTGGCCAATTTCCTGGCCGGGAAGCTGGATACCGGCGTGTTCAATCTGGAGTCTATCGCCCAGTTGGAAAAGGAATGCCAAAAGTGTAAGTTCATGGTTTTCCCTACGGGCGCCCAGCTTCACATTAACATCCACGGCAGCTGGTACATCGACCGGCCGGACTTGCCTACGCCACGAAACTCCCAGTTGGCTTGGATCTCCTCTGATCCGGATATCAACTCTGAGGAGTGGGCGCGGGCCAGGAAAGTTCGCCTGGCCATGAACGTGGCCATCGATCGCCAACTTCTGGTGGACACACTCTTGCGGGGCAAAGGAGCGCCAACTTACCTTTTTGGCTGGGCCGGCTTTGAAGACAAGATGGACTACCTAGCCGATCTTAAA
>JADFHV010000164.1:291-5382 GCA_022566975.1 Chloroflexota bacterium | reverse complement strand
GGCGGTGTTACCATAGGCATCGATCACGCTGAAGGTAACCAGGGTGTCGCCGATGGGATACGTCACCGGGCCATCGTGGGTAATCGAGCCGGTCAGGTCGCCGTCCACCACGTCGGTGGCAGTGGCGCCGAGAAGAAAGGCGGCGATGGCGGGGTTGGTGTCCGGCGTTCCGGCAAGTTCGGTGGCCTCAACGACGATGTCGCTGGGAGCCGTGATTACCGGAAAACCAAGACCGAAGGCGCCGACTAGCGTTAGGGAATCTACGTTTTCACCCTTGCAGTTGGCGTTGGGATGGATGATGATCGTCAGATCGTAGATTCCAACCCCGGTAGGGGCTAGGATGTCGAAACTGACGGTTCTGGGACTTGGGTCATTACCTTTGTAATCCGGCTCCGGGGCTGAATCAACGCAGGCGAAGGTTCCAGGGTCAACCCCATTACCGAAGACCCACTCGGTCGCTGCCCAGGCGCCATTGTTCTCTACTAAGACAACATTAATGACGTCTCCGGTTTCGACGAGGGCGACTCCCCCTCCTGTACTGAGACCGTCCTCCGGAACGTTGGGCACCCAGAGAGCGCCACCATCCAGGGACACGGAAACTATTTCAAGGGAGGCGGCCGAAGCGGTTGGGACTGAGCTGCTGACCGACAGCAGCATTCCCAAGATCAATGCCACGCCCAGGATCCAAAAAATGGATGCCCGCTGGCGCGCCAGGGGATTGGCTGAAATCTGGGTAACTTGGCTGTGCTTCTGGTAATTCATTCCTGTCTCTCCTTGTTGGAGCCCGATTCTTGAATTCGGGTGAACTGGAAGTCGGTCCGACGAGTGCCCAGATGGCTGGACCTCGCCGGCTGTTAGGGTTGCCTTGTAAGTCGTCTACGTTTCATTCACCAGAAAAATGGCTCGGATTTACCGGCTGGGCCTCAGCCCGGTGCTAGCTCCTGGCGGGAGCCGGGCGGGCGGAACAGCACCATGCTTGCCGGGATTTCCAGATGTCCTTGAATTCATGCTACGGAGGTAAGGAGAGGAACCAGGGGAAAACGAATAACCTGAGGGTTGACCGTTGGTAGATAACCGGTTACGAAGGTGAATATTGGTACCAAATCGTCCAGCAAACGGCGATTTTCCACCACCAGGCGGCGACAAAGGTCGGCGCAAAGCCGAAGCCTCAGGCGCGTTGTACCGGTGGTTGTGGGGCATTGGTACGCTGGGGGTACGGGGGTTGGGGCTGGCTGGGGCGGGTTTCCCAACCAGCCCGGGAGGGGATGGAAGCGAGGGTCCTCCGCTGGGACGGCCGCCGGCCGGGATTAAGATTCCCCTCCCTTGTGTCATATTAGGGAGGGGAATCGTCTGTCTCGAAGTACTTAGGGCCCCAGGATCGTGGAGTGGGGCGAATTACCGGGGGAAGGCAGGCGCCGGTTCAGCTCGCGGGCCGTGAGCCCTCCGGCGTCTAGAGTGACCACGTCATGAACTCGCCCTGTTGGGGCTCCGATCGGTCGATCTCGTCGGAGAAGACGCTGCGCAGCGCCACCTCCTCCGATGCGACGGCCACGACGTCCTCTGTCTCCATGATCACCAGGGGCTTGGCCGACCAGCGGTCCTTGGCGTAGCCCAGGCCGTCCCTGGTGGAGACCAGGTAGGTGAAGGTGCCGTCCAGGTCGTCAACCGAGTCGCCCAGGACATCGTCGAGGGCCTGGCCCTTTGCCATCTTGTCGGCCAGGTAGACCGCGATCAGCTCCGAGTCGTTGTCCGTCTGGAACAGGAGGCCTCGGTCCTCGTACATCCGTCTGAGCTTGTGGTAGTTGGTGAGCTGCCCGTTGTGGACGACGGTAACGTCGGGGAAGGGATATGCCCAGAAGGGGTGGGCGTGGCTGATGTCCACCCGGCTCTCGGTGGCCATGCGCACGTGGCCGATGCCGTGGGTGCCTCTGAGGCTGCCGATGTCGTGCTTACGGTCCATCGTGACCGGGGTGCCGACGTCCTTGACTACCTCCGACGACTCGCCGATGCTGTGGAGTACGACGCCCTCGGTGTTCAGCAGCGCCTCCGCCAGCGCCGCGACGTCACCCTCATAGTTGAGGGTCAGGCGGAGGAACTCACCCCAGGACCTCCTGGAGGTGACCACCGCGCCGGCGCGCTGCGCCGTCTGCTCGACGCGGGAGAGGACGTCCTCCACGTCTTTGGAGTCGGTCCACATGCGGACGACCAGGTCTTCGTCGATCTGCTCGCCGGCCACGGTTACGCCGCTGGAGTCCCTGCCCCGGTGCGTCATCGACTCCAACATCTTGACCAGGTCGTCACCGATGGGGGCCGCGCCCCGGGACCGGCTGCGCTTGTACATGATGCCGCTGATGCCGCACATATGGCCTGCCCTCCGTGGGCCTAAATATAGCACCCGGTCGGGGCGTCCGCAATTGTGATAAGGCACCCGTCACCCGGTGAGTGGCGAGAGTATGAGGCGACCTGGGCTCTGGGTGCCGGGGAACCGTGCACTCTATGTTCGATGCGGGCTCTTCCCACCCACCCACCCGAAAGATTTCTGGGGACTCCCCAGACCCCGGCGACAGAGTCGAAGAACGTAGCCTTGATGTCGGGCTCAGTGTCCCGAATCGAATGTTGGCCCGCTTGGGAAGCGTTTGACAATCGATGTCGCGACGGCGGTTATCATGCGGTTTACACGGGCATCAGCCCGTGCTATAACGTGCCCAGTCTCTACCGAGGAGCCGACATGAGCAGCAGCGTCTGGACCCGGCACGAAAACACCCCCAGCCCGATGCGGGACGGGACCATACTAAGGGCTGACGTGTATGTGCCCGAGGGTGACGGGCCCTTCCCCACCCTGGTCAGCCGTACGCCGTACAACAAGAGCGCTCTCCGCAATACACCTGTCTATGAGCGCCTGGCGGAGGAGGGCTACGCCGTGGTGGCCCAGGACATCCGGGGGCGTTGGTCCTCGGACGGCGAGTTCCATCCACTGTTCAATGCCGGCTGGACCGACGCCGAAGACGGTTACGACGCGATAGAGTGGGCGGCGGCGCAGCCGTGGTCCAACGGCCGAATAGGCACCTTCGGCTACTCCTATCCGGCGTGGACGCAGTGGGCCCTGGCGCCCACGAAACCGCCGCACCTGGTGACCATGTTCACCGGCGGCATGACACCGCACAGCACTGACTGGACGCTGGGTGGCGTCTTCCGGGCCGGGAGAGCCCTCCGGTGGACCCTGGGCTCCATGGCCGTCGACACCCAGAGGTTCCTGGACGAGCCTCAGGGACCGACCACCGTTGAGGAGTACCTCTACCATCAGGAGAACGTCCACCGCGAGAAGTGGCTCTGGTTCCTGCCGTGGAAAGACCTGCCCCTGGAGGCGATCGGGGGGATCAGGGAGCGCTTCCATGAGTGGCTCGCCAACCAGCACACGGACGTCTGGCGCTTCGACGAACAGTTCCAGAAGATCGACCTGCCCGTCTACCATCGCACGGGCTGGTACGACCGGATGAGCCGGAACGTGGATATGTTCGCCGGGATGCGGGAGCACGCCCCGACCGAAGAGGCGAGACGCAATCAGCGTCTCATCATCGGCCCCTGGACCCATACGAACGAGCTGAGTCGGAAGACCGGCCTGGTGGACTTCGGCCCCGAGGCGGAGGTGGACTACTTCTCCCTCATCGTCCCCTGGTTCGACTACTGGTTGAAGGGAGAGCAGAACGGCGTCATGGACGGGCCGCCGGTGCGTCTGTTCGTCATGGGCGCCAACAGATGGAGGGACGAGGAGGAGTGGCCCCTGAGCAGGGCGAGGGCGACCGACTACTTCCTTGGCAGCGCCGGCAACGCCAACACGCCCTCCGGCGATGGGTTTTTGAGTAGTCAGCCATCGTCCGACGAGTCATCCGACCGCTATGTCTACGACCCGCGGGACCCGGTCATGTCCCTGTTCAACGATAATGGGCAGGACGAGCCCCACGACCTGCGGCTGCTGGACCGGCGGCGGGACGTGCTGGTCTATCAGACGCCGCCCCTGGAGGAGCCGCTGGAGGTCACCGGCGTGCCTGTCGTGACCCTGTTCGCCGCCTCGACCGCGCCGGACACCGACTTCATCGTCAAGCTGGTGGACGTCCATCCGGACGGCTTCTCCCAGCAGATATGCTACGGAATCGTGCGGGCACGCTTCCGGAACGGGCTCGACCAACCGGCCCAGCTCATGAGTCCGGGCGAGGTGTACGAGCTCCGCATCGAGCTGCTGCCTACCAGTAACCTGTTCCGGACAGGCCATCGTATTCGTGTGGACGTCTCCAGCAGCGACTTCCCAAACTTCGACCGCAACCACAACACCGGCAAGGACGACTGGGTCGACGGGGAGCTGCGGACCGCCACGCAGACCGTGCTCCACGACGGCGCGCACCCGTCCCGCATCAGCCTGCCGGTCATCCCGGAGTAGGGCAACTTCCCCCTCACCTCAGCCCTCTCGCGTCGTGGGGAGAGGAGACAGGGGCGGTGGCCGAATCGGGCGAGGAGCGCGCGCAGTGGCCCCATCCAAGATTGACGAGAAATCCCTCAAAGTCGCGGTCGAGCACGACGTTCCCGTGACGATGCGGGACGGGACGGTATTGCGCGCCGACGTCTACCGGCCGGACGCCTCGGGGAAGTTCCCGGTTCTGCTGCAGCGGACGCCCTACTCCAAGGGCCGCGAGGCTCACGTAGAGCAGGGCCACAGGTTCGCCGAGCGGGGATACGTTGTCGTTCAGCAGGACGTTCGGGGCCGCTATGCCTCCGACGGCGAGCTCCTGCTGGGGTTCTACAGCGCCGACCACAGGGACTCGGAGGACGGCTACGACACGGTCGAGTGGGCGGCGGCCCTGCCCTGGTCCACCGGCAAGGTGGGGACCTTTGGCGGCTCCTACAACGGCTGGACCCAGTGGGAGCTGGCCCATGCCCGGCCGCCCCACCTGGCGGCCATGATCCCCAGCGCCATCGCCGCCAACCTGCTGGACCGGGAGATGTCGGGCGTGCTGCGCCTTGGACGCGTCCTGTGGTGGAGCGTCAACACGCTGGCGCCCGACGCGCGCAGGCGCCTGGGGGACGGGCCGGGTCCCC
>JADFHV010000164.1:0-281 GCA_022566975.1 Chloroflexota bacterium | reverse complement strand
CAGACTACGGAGGAGGCCGAGGCGCTATACCTGGAGCGCGACCGGAGCAAGTGGCTGTGGCATCTGCCCCTGACAGAGATACCGGACGAGGTCCTCTCAGGCGTGGGCAAGCACTGGAGGCGATGGCTGCAGGACCACACCTCCGATTTTTTTGGTTTCCTAGAAAAGCACTCGAAGGTCAGTGTTCCGGCGCTGACGACAACCGGCTGGTACGACCAGCAGATCGGGGCGATCAAGCACTTCACGGGCATGCTGGAGAACGGGATGACCGAGGAGGCCCG
>JADFHV010000163.1 GCA_022566975.1 Chloroflexota bacterium | reverse complement strand
GAGACCTCCACCGGCGTGACTAACCCGCTGGAAGAGATCGCCGGGGTAGTCAAAGGCGAGTCTGATCGACTGCTACTGGTGGACGGCATACGCAGCGTCGGCTCGCTCCCGCTGTCCACGGACGCCTGGGGATGCGACGTGGTGGCCACCGCGTCGCAGAAGGGGTGGATGCTACCTCCGGGCCTGGCCTTCGTCAGCTTCAGCGAGCGGGCGTGGGAGGCCCACGCCGAGGCCAGGATGCCCAGATTCTATCTGGACCTCTCGATGTACAAAAGCTATTTCGAGAAGGGGCAGCCGCCGTACACACCGGCCGTCTCCGTGATGTTCGCGCTGGACCTGTCCCTCGAAAAGCTCTTGAAAGAGGGCATGGACAGCGTCTTCAGGCGCCACGCGGACGTTGGCGAGGCGACACGCAGCGGCCTGAAGGAGCAGGGGCTCACGTTGTTTGCCGATGAGGCGGTCGCCTCAAACACGGTCACGGCCGTGAATATCCCCGATGGAGTCGATGGGGGGAGGCTGCTCTCGCGGATGCGCGAGGAGCACGGGGTCGTCCTGGCCGGCGGGCAGCAGTCGCTGAGTGGCAAGATATTCCGCATCGGGCACATGGGCTATACCACGTCCGAGGACATCAGGGGCGTGCTGGCCGCTCTGGGCGAGGTGCTTCCTCGGGTCGGGTCCGAGCCCTCTCGCGCGGGCGTCGGCGGGTAGCCCTTCCCTTGCATGGGCGGACCTGTGCGTCCGAACGGAGGCCCCCCCTGAATCCTCCCCCAGCGAAGAGGAGAGGAGTAGCTCCAAATGACAGAACCTGCTGTTCTTTACACCCGGAACGAGAACATCGGGATCATCACTCTGAACAGGCCGGACCGCCTTAACGCCATCAATCTGAGCCTTCTAGAGGAGTTGATCGCTCGGCTGGACGGCGCCCGGCGGGACGCGGACGTCGCATGCGTCATAATGACCGGCGCGGGGAGGGCCTTTTGCGCCGGCGAGGACTTGAAGGACACTTCTGCCGGCAAGAGCTTCGAGGTGTGGGAGCGGGAGGTGGACGCGCTTCAGGAGGTCCAGCGGGCTGTCATGAGGCTGGGCAAGCCCCTGATTGCGGCAGTCCGGGGGGCCGCCGTCGGCGGTGGGTGCGAATTCGCAATGAGCTGCGACATTAGGATCGCGGCCCAGGACGCGCTTTTCGGGTTCCCCGAGACCGATGTGGGGATGACGCTGACCACCGCGGGGACCAAACTACTGACGCATCTGGTGGGCCTGGGCAAAGCAAAGGAGCTGGTGTTCACCGCGGAGTTCATTGGCGCCGACGAGGCCGCCCGCATCGGGCTCGTGAACCGAGTAGTCCCGGTCGACAGGCTCATGGACGAGACGATGGAGATGGCTCGGAAGATCGGCCGCCAGTCTCCTCTCGCCCTGCGGCTGTCGCGGAGCGCCATCGAGCAGGGGCTCAACGCCGGCTTCGAGCAGACCCTCGAGTTGGAGGCCAGCCACCTCTTGATGTGCGTGGGTGAGGGGAGCTATCGCGGATACGTGGATAGAAAGGTCAAGGAGATGAAGAAAGTCAAGGAGATGAAGAAAATCAAGGGGATGAAGAAAAGGTAAGCATGCAGCGTACCATGTGGAACGCTCAGATGGAGGCGATCGCGCCGCCCGCCCAACGCGTCATGGAGCGGGAGAAGCTGGCGCGGCAGCTTGAGTACGTCTACGCCAGGAGCCCCTTTTATCAACGGAAATTCCAGGATGTCAACCTGACCCCCAATGACATTCGGAGTCCGAAGGACCTTTCCCGGCTGCCGTTTACCAACAAGCCAGAGCTGAGCGAGTCCCAGGAACGGGAGCCCCCCTTCGGTGACTATCTGGCGGCGCCCAGTGAGTCGCTATCGACGATACATCGGACCTCTGGCTCGACAGGGCGGTTCATCTACACCGTCCTGACAAAGAACGACATGGACCAGACGACCGAGGTCGGCGCTCGGGCCTTCTGGGCCGCCGGACTCAGGCCTCACCACACCGTGGTCGCCTGCATGAACTACACACTCTGGATGGGCGGGTACACCGACCACCGGAACCTCGAGAGGACCGGGGCGAGCGTGATTCCGTACGGCGTAGGGAACTCGCGTCGACTGGTAAGGGTGCTCCAGGAGCTCAAAGTCGACGCGATCTGGTCCACCCCATCGTACCCGAACCGTCTGGAGAACGTGGTAAGAGAGGAGCTGGGTATCGAGCCCGCCGAGCTTAATATGAAGCTCGGCCTTTTCGGAGGCGAGCCTGGACTTGGGGTGCCAAGCTTCAAACAACGCATCGAGGATACCTGGGGTATAAGGGCTTCGAACGTCTACGGGCTCGCGGACTCAATGTGCGACCTCGCCTCTGTTTGCGATGAGGCTTATGAGCTTCACTTCGTGGGCCAGGGTGCTCTCCTGGCTGACATAATCGACCCATCAACCGGCGAAGACCTCCCCATAGAGGAGGGCGTATCCGGTGAGCTGGTCCTCACCAACTTGGACCGGGAGGCGCAGCCGCTCATCCGTTACCGGACCAGGGATCTGATCGAGATCCAGGGGGTGGGGCCTTGCGGTTGTGGACGGACCGGTTTCCGTTTCATGGTTGCAGGCCGCTCCGACGACATGCTTCACGTCAAGGGAATCAACGTTTTCCCCTCCGGGATTGCCGAGGTCCTGAACACTCTGATCCCTGAGGTTACCGGCGAGTTCCAGGTCGTGCTCAGCCATCCCGGACCTTACGATGCGCTCGACATCACAGTGGAGAGCGGGCGAGGCGCCGGGCCTGACGCGGAGGCCCTTGCACGCCGGGTCGAAGGGGAGATCAGGCAGACGCTTACGTTCAGCGCCAAGGTTCAACTGGTACCACCGGGAACGATCCCGCTGACCGAATTTGGCAAGATGGTCAGGGTCGCGAAAAAGTATTGAGAGATTGCGGGCGGGATTCCAGTCTTACTGCACCTAAGAAGGCCCGTCCCGGGGCTCGTTCTAGTCTGGCTGCTCCGACAGCCAGTTTCCAGAGGCATCGAAGGTCGGGATTCGTACACTCTTTAGCAAGACTTCTGGCGTCGTATTACTCGCCGCCCTCCCTCTAATCGCCGCCATACCGTTTGTGTTCTCGTTGCTCGACGCCTGGCGGACCTCCAATGAGCTTCAGCTCACTCTGACCGGACATACATCCTGGGAACTCCTTTCAAAAGTAGCTGATGGGGGAGTCCAGAGTCCCGAATAGTCGGGACTCTGGTGGGGGTCTGGGGGTAACCCCCAGATTCATTCTTATCCCCCTCTCCCTTGCCAAGGGAGAGGGGGACCAAGGGTGAGGGTTTTTGAAATAGGTTCTGGGTGAATAGCGCCGAATATGGTGAATCAAGCACTCCGCGAGAGGGGCAGGAGACAAAGAGAAAACAACCCACTTCCTGAGGGGGGGAGGGGGAAAAGCAAACGGGCGCAGACGCGCCCGCTTTCGTCCCCTGTCGAAGGTGCAGACTAGCCCGCTGGCGCAGCCTGGGGGGCATCCGGACCAGGAGTCTTTAACAGCTCCTGCAGGTCGTCTCCCTCCACCGTCTCGTTGATGAGCAGATACTCGGCTACCCGCTTCAGCGTGGAGCCGTGGCTCTTCAGCAGCCCTTGAGCCGTCTTGTACGCCCTGTCTATCAGCCCGTGGACCTCTTCGTCTATCTGCTCGGCGACTCGGTCGCTGTAGTTCCGCTGCTCGTGGAGCTCCTTGCCCAGGAACACGAGCTCCTCTCGCTTCCCGAACGTCCGGGGACCTAGCTTCTCGCTCATCCCGTAGCGCGTTACCATCGTACGAGCTACGTTGGTCGCCTGCTCCAGGTCGTTGCTGGCCCCGGTCGTCATCTCCTCGAACACCACCTCCTCCGCCACCCTACCACCCAACGCCGCAGCCAGCACGCTCTCGAACTGGTTACGCGTCCACAGCTTGCGGTCCTCCTCAGGCAAGTAACGCGTGTGGCCTCCCGTCGACCCACGCGCCACTATCGTCACCTTGTAGGGCCGGTCCGCGTGGGGCAACAGGTGCGCCACCACCGCGTGACCAGCCTCGTGGTAGGCCGTGAGCTCTTTCTCCCTATCGCTTACCACACGGCTCCTCCGCTCGGGGCCCGCTATCACTCTGTCTATCGACTCGGCAAACTCGGAAGCCGTCGTCTCCTTCTTGTTCCGCCGTGCGGCCAGTATCGCCGACTCGTTCACCAGGTTGGCCAGGTCCGCACCGCTGAACCCAGTCGTCTGCTTGGCCACTGCCTCGAAGTCCACGTCCTCTCCCAGGGGCTTTCCCTTGGCGTGGACCTTCAGTATCTCGATTCGGCCTCGTATGTCCGGGTTGTCCAGCGTCACCCTGCGGTCGAATCTCCCGGGACGCAGCAGCGCAGGGTCCAGTATGTCAGGGCGGTTGGTAGCCGCCAACACTATGACGTTGGTGCTGGTGTCGAAGCCGTCCATCTCCACCAGGATCTGGTTCAACGTCTGCTCTCGCTCGTCGTGACCTCCTCCAAGGCCGGCTCCCCTGTGACGGCCTACCGCGTCTATCTCGTCCACGAAGACGATGCACGGCGAGTTACGCTTGGCCTGGTCGAAAAGGTCTCGCACACGGGACGCACCCACACCCACGAACATCTCCACGAACTCGCTACCGCTTATGGAGAAGAAGGGTACCCCGGCCTCCCCTGCTACCGCTCGCGCCAGAAGGGTCTTCCCCGTACCGGGAGGCCCCATAAGAAGCACTCCCTTGGGTATCCTCGCTCCCAACGACAGGAACTTCTCCGGGAACTTAAGGAACTCCACCACCTCCTGAAGCTCTTCCTTCGCCTCCTCCACTCCAGCTACGTCCGCAAAGCTTATCGCCGGGCTGTTGCCCGTGAACATCCGCGCTCGGCTCCGCCCAAAGCTGAAGGTCTGGTTGGTGCTCCCCTGCGCCTGCCTCATCATGAACAGCAGGACCGCGCCAAAGAAGATCAGCGGCAAAAAGTTGAACAGTATCCCGAACAGGCTGCTCAGCCCGCTGGACCCCTTCACCACTACCTGAACGCTGCTGGCCAACGGGTCTATGTTGGCACGCTCCAGCATCTCCACCACGCTGGAGCCCTCTTCCTTACGCGACGTCAGCATCTCTCCGCTCGTCGTCGTTATCTCAAGCTTCTCTCCATCTATCTCGATAAGCTCCAACTGCCCCCGAGCCGCCATCGAGATCACCTGGCTCACAGGGACCTCCCGCGAACCGCCCAACGGCTCCGAAAACAGCGTGAAGAAGATGGCCATCACGGCCACCACGATCAACAGGTAGATGAAGCTGTTTCGCATCCACCTTCCGCTCATATCCACTCCACGACGCGTACCGGCGGTGAGCCGATCTGATTATACCAAATCAGGCCATAGTGCTGCCGGCAGACGCAGCGGC
>JADFHV010000162.1 GCA_022566975.1 Chloroflexota bacterium | reverse complement strand
GAGGAGATGGCCCCTGCCCTAGAGTTTGGTGGGAGAGCTGGCCAAGAAGCACCAGGCCCCTCGCGGTCACCGGCGGTTCGTCAGGGTTACCTGGACTTCACATCAATCGCCCAGGTGGCGGAATGGCAGACGCGGCGGACTTAAAATCCGCTTCCCGCAAGGGAGTGGGGGTTCGAGTCCCTCCCTGGGCACCAGTCTATAGACCCGTGGGTGGATGAACCCCTCCACTCATAAGACCCGGCAAACAAGCGATTGACAGCAGCCACAGGACCTTAATCCAGAAAAACTGGATACTCATTGATGGTATCTGGCGAAGACCCTAGTGGGAATTCCCATTCCATCACTTGGAGCCACATGTTCTTGTGTTCTGGCATTATCTCAAACTCGGCGGACGCGACAGGTGGGTGGTCGGGGTGTGAACTCAGGATGCGGGGGCCTTCATCAACGAGGATCAGTACATTCGTTTGACCCGTTCCCAAGAGGGATGCTAGTCTATTAGCCTCTGCAGGCCGGATCTCGGGTCTCTGCGAGCGTTCTAATGGCTAGCGATCGCATCCAACAACATATTGCGCGTCTCCTCGACGAGGCTGAGGAGGCAGTTCGTGAACTTCGGTGGGGCACGGTCAGTAAACGCGCACAGGCTGTCCTGGCGTTTGAACCAGCCGACAGCGATGCGCTTACCTTCTCAGCCGCCGCGGAGCGTGCGCTGGGCGGTGTGAAAAATGAAGAGGCTCCCGCTGCGGCCCCGACCTCAACGGAGCCCCGGACTTCCTCCTTCCAGGAGGGACGATACGTGGTCAAGCAGCTGACCCGTCTTGCGAGTTGATGCTAACCTCAAGCATTGCAATCTGGGACACAACGCGGCATCTCGGCAAACACTCAAATGGCAACCGATCGTATCCAACGGCAGATTGACCGCCTGCTCGACGAGGCTGAAGACGGGGTTTCAAGGCTCGACTGGGAAGTTGTGCGCGACCGAGCTCGGGCTGTCCTCGTGTTCGACCCAGACAACCGCGACGCACAGGGCTTCCTGGCCGCTGCAGAACGTGCGTTGGGACCTGGCTCAGATCTCAACAGGACAGTGCTCGATGAGACGCCGGCCCCCGAGCCGCGCGCACCGACCCCTACCATGTTCAAGGAGGGACGCTATGTGGTAAAGGGGCTGCTGGGCGAAGGGGCGAGAAAGAGAGTCTACCTCGTCCACGACACGCTCCTTGACCGCGAGGTCGCTTTCGCCCTCATCAAGACCCAGGGACTCGACGATGTTGGGCGCGAGCGAGTCCTGATCGAAGCCCAGTCCATGGCCCAGCTCGGTGACCACTCCAACATCGTCCAGCTCCACGACCTCGGGGAGGAGGGTCGGCAGCCATTCTTGGTGATGCCCGTCATGGCGGGCGGCGACGTGGACCGGCTGCTAAGGGAATCCCCTGAGCACCGCCTCACACCGAAACGGGCGATAGAGATAGCCTCAGACGTAAGCCGTGGCCTCGAGTTCGCTCACTCGAGAGGCATAGTGCACCGCGACCTCAAGCCGGACAACGTGTGGCTAACTGCCGACGGGACCGCGAAGATAGGCGACTTCGGCCTCGTCTTGGTCATCGACCGCACGCGTTTCACGCAAGCTGACGTCATATTGGGGACTCTTGCGTACATGTCCCCAGAGCAGTCTATGGGTGCCAAGGTGGACGGTCGGAGCGACCTGTACTCCCTCGGGTGCATGCTCTACCAGATGGTGACGGGCGCTCCGCCCTTCTCGGGAGACGATCCGCAGACGATCATAAGCCAGCACCTCAACACCCCCCCGGTGTCGCCGGCATGGCATAACCCCGGAGTGACGCCCAGCCTGGAGGCGATCATCCTCCGCCTATTGGAGAAGGATCCCACAAGGCGACCGAGCTCGGCCACCGAGGTCCGGAAGGCGCTGGAGTCCATTCGAGAAGGGGAAGCGGGCCAACCGTCTCTGGAAGAGGCCCCGGTCCAGCGTAGCCGTTTGGCTCCGGTGTATCGCCGGACCTTCGTGGGCCGAGAGGCTGAGCTGAAGGAGCTTCACACCGCCTTCGACAGGGCGATGTCGGGCGACGGTTCGCTGGTGTTGGTGGTGGGTGAGCCCGGAATAGGGAAAACTGCCCTGTGCGAACAGCTGGGCACCTATGTCACGCTCAGGGGGGGCAAAACACTGATGGGCCGCTCCTACGAGGAGGGCTCCCTGTCCGTGCCCTATCTGCCCTTTGTGGAGGCCCTGCGCGCCTATGTGAGTGAGCGAGATGTTGATGATCTCAGGAGGGAGCTGGGGCCGAATGCCGGCGACGTAGGGCGCTTGGTCACCGAGGTACGTGAGCGTCTAGATGTGGAGCCCAGCTCGCCGGGTCATCCCGAGGAAGACATCTACCGCCTGATGCAGGCCGTCACATCCTTTGTCCGTTCAGCTACCGTCACGCAGCCATTGCTGATCGTGCTGGAAGATTTGCAAGACTCGGACAAGGGGACCCTGGACATGCTGGCGCACCTGGCCCGTAACCTTTCGGGAGCGCGGCTGCTGGTCGTGGGCACCTACCGGGAAGTGGAGGTGCACAGGGGACATCCTCTGTCCGAGACCCTGACACAGCTCAGACGAACCTCCTCATTCAGCCGGATCGCCCTCCGGGGGCTCAGCGCCGAAGAGGTCCAACAAATGATGGACAGCTCCGCGGTCCAGGAGATCTCCTCGAGTCTGGCCGAGGCGGTGCACGGGCAGACAGAGGGAAATCCACTCTTCGTCCAGGAGGTGCTGCGCTACCTCGTAGAGGAGGGCCTGCTCACACGGGAAGGCAGGCCGATCACTGGGCAGACGCAAATGTCCCTCGCCATCCCCGAGGGGCTGCGGGACGTCATTGGCAAGCGGTTGTCGCGGCTTAGCCCCGAGTGCAATCGGGTGTTGAGAATCGCCGCGGTAATCGGCCGGGAGTTCCGGTTGGACGTGTTACAGAAGGTGGTCGACGTATCGGAGGATGAGCTGTTCACCGCCCTGGAGGAGGCCAAGAATGTAGTGGTGGTGGAGGAGCACGCTTCAGTGGGCGGAGTGGTGACTTTCAGGTTCACTCACGCCTTTTTCCGTCAGACTCTTTACGAGGAGAGCATCGCACCGCGCCGGATCCGCATCCATCAGCAGGTGGGCCGAGCCATTGAGGAGGTGCACGCGACACGTCTCGAAGCTCATGCCCCCGAGCTGGCTGAGCATTTCTCCAACTCCTCGGATGCCGAAGACCTCGGGAAGGCCGTCCGATACGCGGAGATCGCGGCCGACAGGGCCAAGGCCGTCTTCGCCTTTCCGGAGGCGATGCAACTGCTGGAGCAGGCCCTGCAGGTGCATGAGGTGCTGGCCCCTGATGACGGTGAGAGGCGGTGTGACCTTCTGCTGGAGCTCGGAGACACGATGATGTCTGCCGGGGAGCCTCGACGTGCCTTCGAGACAGTGGCGCCGGAGGCATTTGCTCTAGCGGAGTCTCTCGAGGACCGCCAACGAGCTTCCTGCTCCTGCCAGTTGGCCTTGACGGCGTTGATTCGCTACGGCTCTGGGACGATGGCGGGCACCCCCGACTACAACAGATGGGCAAAGCGCGCCGACCACTACGCCCTCCCCGATACGATCGAGCGGGTACACGCCGACCGCGCGATGTCTGCCTTCAGGTACGCGGAGGGGAACAGGAAGGAGTCCTGGACTCTGGCGAAACGGGCGCTGGAACTGGCCAGGCGGCTCGACGACCCCGAGACCCTCTTCTTCGGTGCCCTGGGTATCTTGGGCAGGCCGCAGGCGCCCGAGCACCTGGAGGAGCAGTTGCGGCTGGCGGAGGAGTTTGCCGGCCGGCCCCGAGAGGGCGTCCGCGCTAGGACCGCGGGGGTGGTCTCCCATCTGTGCGGCTTTGCTCACCTGGCTCTGGGAGAGCGACCTCGGGCCGACGAGCTGTGGTTCGAGGTGGGGGAACTTGCAGTCCGAACCGATGACACCGAGCTGATTCTGCTCTCTTTGAGCACCGAGCCCATGATGGCGACGCTCGACGGCCACCTGGAGCATGCCCTCAAAGCCGCCGAACGCCTTTTCGAGAAGGCCAAGGAGCTGGGCTCACCGGTCCTCGGCCGACAGTTCGTCGATGAGGCCACCTTCCGGCCTCTGCTATATCTCGGGCGTGCCGAAAAAGCTCTTGACTCCCTGGCACGGGCCTGCGAAATGGCCGGCCTAGACCCGGACTGGGAGATATCTTTGCAGCGTGTCCTCTGCCTTGCGCATTTGCACCGGCGGGGCGAAGCCCGCGACGCGCTCGACGAACTGATTCTGGAGCGTGACATAGGACCAGAAGCCGATGAAACGCCTGCAACTTTCCTGGCCACCCTGCTGGAGGCTGCCGTGCTGATAGGCGAACGGCAAGCCGCGGAGGTCTTGGCCAGCAGGCTATCCGGCCTCGCCTCACTGGCTGCCGACAGCTCTTATCTGACCTGTATCGCCAGGCACCTGGGAGGTGCCGCCGCCCTGTTGGGAGAACCTGATGAGGCCCGTGATTACTATAGGACGGCGATAGGGCTGACGGAAAAGATTCGTAACCGCCCCGAGGCTGCCCTCAGCCGATTCGAACTGTCCCAGCTGCTCTACGAGAAATATCCGGGGGAGAACGAAGAGGCGCGCAGGCACTTGCAATTCGCCATAGCCGAGTTCCGTGACATGAAGATGGTATCCGCGCTCGAGCGCGCTCTGCGCAACGGGACCGGTTCCGCCTAGCCCCCCGCCTTCCCCACATCGGGCTGACAGCGTCGTGATGCCGACGGGGTGCGCGGCCGCTATGACATCGACCTCCGCTCGGGCACAGCGCGCTGTCCCCGTACGATAACCTCGCCGACATCCACGTGACGCAGCCGTCCCCTCATCTACTTCCGTCCAAAAGAAGCTCAACTACACGTAGAACCGCTCTCTCTCCCGGCCCATCCTAGGGGCAGACTTGGCGATCAGACCCGCGCATCTCCGCGGGCTGGGCTTGTTAAAGGCGCCTTGTCGAATCTCACATCTGGTTGTCCTATGTCCCCGGCCCCCAGGATCGCCGTTATAGGAGCCGGCATCGCCGGCATGTCAGCGGCATGGCACCTGCACGAGTACGGCTTCGACGTGAAGGTCTTCGAAAGGAGCGGCCGCGTCGGGGGAGACGTCCAGACGATCGACGTCATGATCGGCGGCGAGAAGAGATGGGTCGACCTGGGAGTCAACGACTTCAATGCCAAGACCTACAAGCACCTGGCCACGATGTTCGACAAGCTTGGCGTGCGGTACCGCCGACTGGAGGACACTGAGTGCTTCTATACGCTCGACGGATCATTCCTATATACGTCTGATGGCAGGTGGGGCACGGCCCCTCCGGAGGCCATCAAACGGGACGTGGCGAGGTTCCGGCGAGATGCTCCCGAGGTCCTGTCTAACTCGGCATACAGACATGTTCTGATCAAAGAGTACGTCAATGAGCAG
>JADFHV010000161.1 GCA_022566975.1 Chloroflexota bacterium | reverse complement strand
CCGTCTCCTGGGGATGGGATACGGCCCCGAGCTGCCCTCCATGTCCGGCGTGGGGTACGGGGAGCTGGTCCAGCACGTTGAGGGGGCGCTGGCGCTGGATGAGGCGGTCCAGCGGACTAAGTACCGGACGCACCGGTTTGTCCGCCAGCAGTACGCCTGGTTCCGCCAGAAGGACGAGCGTATCCGGTGGTTCGACCCCTCGGAGGGCGCGCAGGCGCCGGTCACCGCGGCCCTGGAGTGGCTACGGGCCGGATAAGGCCCATAGGCACTCAGCGGTCCTGTGGTAGAATCCCCGTGTCCCGAAGAAGCCGCCGGGGGGTACAGTTTGCGGTTCACGAAGATGCACGGGGCCGGCAACGACTACATCTATATCGACGCCAGGGACCGTCAGATGGACTGGCCGGCGCTCTCCGTTGCTATGAGCGACCGCCACAAGGGGGTGGGCTCGGACGGGCTCATCCTTCTCCTGCCCTCTGACAGGGCTCACCTGCGGATGATGATGTTCAACTCCGACGGCTCGGAAGGGGAGATGTGCGGCAACGGGATCCGCTGTCTGGTGCGGTATGCGCTGGAGCAGGGTGCCGTGCCCGCCGCTACGACTACCGTGAGGGTTGAGACGGCGTCGGGCGTGCTGGACGTCATGCCTATCATAGACGATGGCAGGCTGGTCCGTGCGCGGGTGTGGATGGGCAAGCCCAGGTTTCGACCCGAGGAGATACCGGTCAACGTTCCCGGCCAGGAGCTGGTCATCGACTACCCTCTGGAGGTAGACGGCCATACCTTCAGCATAAGCTGCGTCTCCATGGGCAACCCTCATGCCGTCGCCTTCGTGGACGAGCCGGTTGACGACGTGCCCCTCCACGAGATCGGCCCTCTGGTGGAGCACCACCCCATCTTCCCGCAGCGGGTGAACTTCGAGATCGTGAACGTGCTGGACTCTACGCGCGTCAAGGCCCGGGTATGGGAGCGCGGCTCGGGGCTCACGATGGCCTGCGGCACGGGTGCCTGCGCCATTGCGGTGGCCGCCCATCTTCACAACTACGTGGACGACGAGGTCACGGTCGAGCTTCCGGGGGGCGAGCTGTCTGTGACGTGGCCAGGGCAGGGGGACGCGATACTGGAGGGCCCCGTGGAGGAGGTCTTCGAGGGCGAGTGGCCCGACTAGGGCGGCTCCGCCGAATACAGGCCCAGTCGCTCCCGATCTAGTGCTTTGTCACACGCGTTATGAAGGTTCCTAGCGATTGACCGACGCTGTCATTCTGAGGAGCGGAGCGACGAAGAATCTGGTGTGGGGGCCTATTTGGGCTAGGTCGTGCAGCGCCCCGACCCCTCCAGATTCTTCACTGCCGTTCAGAATGACGTTGACCAAATCATCCGTGGCACAGCACTATCTTCCCATGGACCGCGTGGCCCCGGGGTAGCGCTATAGCTCGCAGAGTTCCGTGCTGAGCCTCACTTATCGTTTTGGTTAGCTTTCTTGAGTCACCGAAAAAGGGGGTCATCCATGGCAGACTACGAGCCTCTGGACATATCCAGGTCGGTCAACGCGGGAATCGGGGCCTTGGGCGATGTCGATGAGCCCCCTACTGGGCTTCAGAGCTTCCAGGGCCTGCCGTTCCTCATGTCGGACAGGGTCATAGCCCTGGATGGGTCAAAGGACAGCGTGAGCATACCCGTCGGCCGCAAAGCCCGGACGGTGGTGTTCGCCCACAGCCTGGGGACGGCCGAGCTGACCGGGGTGGAGCCCGTTGGACACCGAGTGGCAGAGTACGTGTTCCGGCTGTCAGGCGGAGGTGAGGTGCGAGCTCCCATACGAGCGCGGTTTGAGATTGCGGCGCTGCCGGGCGCGGACGCCACCGGCAGACGCGGATCGTCCGGGCTGCCCGGACACCCCTTCGGGGCGGTCACGGACCAGAAAACCACGCTTATGGACCGCTACAGCGGCCCCTGGGAGGAGACGGGCCGGCGTCAGACCGAGTCGGTGCAGGGCCAGGCCAGCTGGAGCTACCTGTGGAGCTGGACCAACCCGGAGGCTGACGCGGTCATCGAGTCGGTGGAGATCGTTCCAGAGGGGCCATCGTTCGTCATCTGCGCCGTGACGCTGGGACACACGGACGAGCAGCCCTTCGCGCGCCAGGGCAGGAGGCCTGTCCGCATCGAGCTTACGGACAGCGAGGCTGCGCGGCGCGACTTCGATCTCGAGGTCGAAGTGGACCGGGGCGTGGCCACGTATCCGCAACCGTTGCCTGGAGCATCGCCCGAGGAGTTCGTCGAAGACCCTCTCAAGGGCTGGGGAGAGAGCCAGAACGCACTGTCGAGCCCGGCCTACGTCGAGGTGTCGGCCACGCCCTCCGCAACCGTGACGGTTAGCCAGAACGGCAAGAGGGTCGGGAAGGCGAACTGGGGCGAGGTGGAGTCGAAGGGCACCGTGGAGACCCCGGGGATGCGTGTAACACTGCTGGACAGGGGCAAGAACTGGGTCCACGTCAACGTGCTGGACGACGACACGGGCAGGCCGGTGCCGTGCCGGGTCCACTTCCGGTCGCCCGAGGGCGTGCCTTACCAGCCCCACGGCCACCACGGTCATCTGAACACCAACATGGACACATGGCACATCGACATAGGCGGCGACGTCCGGCTGGGACAGATCACCTACGCCGTCACCGACGGGACCTGCCAGGGGTGGCTGCCGCGGGGCGACGTCATCGTGGACGTGGCACGGGGATTCGAGTACGACCCCCTGCGGACCGTGGTAAACATCGAGCCCGGCCAGAGGGAGCTAACCCTGCGAATCAAGCGGTGGATCGATATGAACTCCCGCAGATGGTTCAGCGGGGACTCCCACGTCCACTTCCTGTCCACCCAGGGGAGCCACGCCGAGTCGCAGGCGGAGGACCTGAACGTCGTCAACCTGCTCCAGTCCCAGTGGGGCAGCCTGTTCACGAACACGGAGGACTTCACAGGCGCGCCCAGCGTCTCTCAGAGGGGCAACAACATCGTCTACGTCTCCCAGGAGAACCGCCAGCACTTCATGGGCCACATGATCCTGTGGGGGCTCAAGAAGCCGGTGATGCCCTGGTGCAGCGACGGCCCGTCGGAGGCCGAGCTTGGCGGGTCCATGGAGACCACCCTGAGCTACTGGGCGGACGAGGCCCACGCGCAGGGGGCCTACGTCATCAGCCCCCACTTCCCAATGCCCAACGGCGAGCCCGCGGCACTCATCGCCACGGGACGGCTGGACGGCGTGGAGATGCTGCGCCAGACGTCCATTAACCACAGCCACTACTATCGATATCTCAACGGCGGATACCGCCTGCCGCTGGTGGGCGGCACGGACAAGATGGACGGCGCCGTAGCCGTGGGCAGCTACCGCACCTACGTCAATATTCCCGAGGACGAGGAGTTCAATTACGACAACTGGTGCAAGAACGTGGCGCGCGGGCGGACGTTCCTGAGCGGCGGGCCGATACTGCACTTCACGGTGGACGGTCACGAGATCGGGGACACCGCCACGCTGTCAGGGCCGGGCACGGTGGAGGTGGAGGCCTGGGCCGAGAGTATCTTCCCGGTGCACCGGCTGGAGATCGTCCAAGGCGGGCGTGTGGTGGCGGCCACGGAGAGCAAGGCGGGCGCCCGTCGGCTGGAAATCCGGGAGAAGATCAGGGTGGACGGCCACACGTGGCTGGCGGCCCGGTGCGGTGGCCCCAGCTACTTCGACGGCCTGCAGCACCACGACGTCTGGACACGGGGAGTCTTCGCCCACACGTCGCCCATCTACGTCGCCTGCGGCGGCGACTGGTGGATGTACGACGAGGGCGTGGCCCGATACATGCTGACCATGATCGAGGGGGACCTGACCTACATCCGTCAGACGTCGGGGCAGCAGGACCATGACGCCGTGACCCACCATCACGGCGAGGACGACCACACCGCCTACCTGGAGCGCCCGTTTCTCGAGGCACAAAAGGCGGTCCAGGAGCGTATGGCGAATGGCAGGTAGCCGTCCGGGCCCAGGTGACGGGCCGCGAGGGACGCGACAGGGTAGGGCACCCCGACCTGTCGGGACCCCCCTATGTACGTGGTGGACCGGCGACCGGCGGGTTTACCTCAGGGGTCGCGTCCCGTAACATTGAGTCCACCGGCTCGATGTCGGGTCAACCGGCGGAAGAGGAGCTATGAGACTCGCCAGACGACTGGACAGGGTGCCCCCATACCTGTTCGTGGAGATCAGCCGCAAGATCGCCGAGAAGAAGGCGCAGGGCGTCGAGGTGATAAGCTTCGGCCTCGGCGATCCCGACCTTCCCACACCCGATAACGTCATCTCTCGGCTGCGTGAGACCGCCCTGGACGGCCCCAATCACCGTTACCCCGAGTCCGAAGGTCTGCCCGAGTTCCGCAGGGCGGCCGCCGACTGGTACCAGCGGCGGTTCGGTATCGCGCTGGACCCGGACTCGGAGGTGCTGTCGCTGATAGGCGCCAAGGAGGGGATAGGGCACGCGGGTTTCTGCTTCCTCGACCCGGGCGACGTGGCGCTGGTCCCGGACCCAGGCTACCCCGTCTACGCCATCGGCACCTGGTTCGCAGGCGGCGAGTGCCACTGGATGCCGCTGCTGGAGGAGAACGGATGGCTGCCCGACCTGGACGCCATCCCGGCCGACGTGGCCCGCGGGGCCAAGGTCATGTGGCTGAACTATCCCAACAACCCGACGGGCGCCGTCGCCGAGCTGGACTACTTCGAGAGGGTTGTCGAGTTCGCCAAGCGGAACGACATCGCCGTGGCCCACGACGCCTGCTATACGGAGGTCGCCTACGACGGCTACAGGCCCGTGAGCTTCCTCCAGGCGCCGGGCGCCATGGACGTGGGGATCGAGTTCCACTCCTTATCCAAGAGCTACAACATGACCGGATGGCGCATAGGCATGGCTGTTGGCAACGCCGAGCTCATCCGTGGGCTGATGGTGGTCAAATCGAACCTGGACTCGGGGGTCCCACAGGCGATCCAGCACATGGGCATCGAGGCGCTTAAGACGGACCAGCAGTTCACGGCCCAGCGCAACGCCATCTATCAGCGACGCCGGGACCGGGTTGTCCAGGCGCTGCGTGGCATCGGCCTCCAGATGGAGACCCCGAGGGCGAGCCTCTATGTCTGGGCGCGCATCCCCGAGGGCTACACCTCGGCCGAGTTCACGGCGCTGCTGCTCGAAGAGAGTGCCGTCGTGGTGACGCCGGGCACCGGATACGGGTCGCACGGCGAAGGCTACATCCGGCTGTCGCTGACCATCTCGGACCAGGAGCTGGATAAGGGCCTCCAGCGTATAGAGTCGTTAAGGGTGCCAGCGAGGTCCTAGGAGGAGGCGCACCATACCCAGGAGGATGGTCGAAACGCGACCCGCCGCCGAGCAGGCGCTCCTCGTCGGCGTCCAGCTCAAGAGGCGGTCAGGCGCGTGGACGGCTGAGGACTCCATGGACGAGCTGGCCGAGCTGGCGCGCCGCGCGGGCGCCGAGGTGGTGGGCTCCATAACCC
>JADFHV010000160.1 GCA_022566975.1 Chloroflexota bacterium | reverse complement strand
GAGCACTGCGTGTCCCAGACCCAACTGCTGCTTCTGGTAGACGTAGCTGATCTCCGCCATCTCCGATATCTCGATCATCTGCTTCAGGATGTCGTCGTCGCCGCGTCGCTCCAGCGCGTGCTCCAACTCCGGTATCCGGTCGAAATAGCGGCCCGTCGCCTCCTGGCCGTGGGTGATCACGAAGACGATGTGCTCGATGCCCGCCTGCGCCGCCTCTTCAACGGCGTAGTGGATCGCGGGCTTGTCCAGCACAGGGATCATCACCTTGGGTATGGACCGGGTGGCCGGCAGGAACCGCGTCCCGAAACCCGCCGCCGGGATCACCGCCTTGCGAACTCTCATCTACGCCTCTCTGAGATTCTACCGCTGAGAACGCTGAGACCGCGGAGATACAGATAATTCATTCGCCAGAATCTCGGCGCCCTCTCCGCTCTCCGCGGTTTCCCGGCCACCCGGCTCAACCGCCACCACCACCTCGCCGGTCCGATAGACCCTCCGGAGGGCTGGCTGTCCGGCGCTCAGCGCCACGAGAAACACGACGAATAGCGCGCCCGTAACGAACAGGATCGGCGGCGCCGAGAAGACATCGGCCATGAAACCGTAGCCCAGGTTCGAGAACGCCATGACGCCCCCCGCGTGCAGCGTATAGAGGCTGGCGATCCGCCCCCTCAGACGGTCCGGCACGACCGTCTGGACGTAGGTGTTGGTCAGCGCCATGAACGTTGCCTGGGAGGCCCCCATCGTTGCGCTGGCCGCGATGGCCAAAGGCACGGTGCCGGAAAACGCCAGCAGCATAGGCGTGAGCCCACTCGCCAGGGCCGACCACATCAACACCTGTCCCTTTCGCGCGTCTTCGCGGATACCGGCGATAAGAAGGAGGCCGACAACGGAGCCCGCGCCGAACCCCACGATCAGATAGCCATATATTGAGCCGTCGGTGGCTCCTAGCTCCTCCCTCGATAGGACCGGCAGGATCGAGTCAAACGACATCACCAGCGCGCAGTGGAAGGCCACCAGGACGATGAACAGGCCGATGGTCCGGTTCGTATAGATATGGACAAGCCCGTCTACTACGCTTCGCGCAAGGCCATGCTCGGGGGCGCTCTCGCCCCTGGAGACCGTGCGGGTGCGGAACATCTGGAACGCGCCTAGCAACTGGAAGAACGCGCTCAGCACCAGCACGCCTTCGAGGCCGACGAAGTCCAGCGCCATAAGAGGCGACACCACGATCAGGATGAGCTTGGCGCCGTGTCGAGTCGCCGCACTCAGGGTAAAGGCGTTGAGCAGGTCGGCTCGGGGGACCTGGTTGGGGATCAGCGCCTGAACGGTAGGATCGAAGATGGCGCGGAAGGCCCCGCTCATGAAGACCAGGACGGCCACGTGCCACAGCTCTACCACGTCGGCCACGGCCAGGGCCGCCAGCACCGCCAGCGTCAGCGTGCTACCGGCCAGGCTCGCCAGCCCGAGGTTTCGGCGGTCCAGCCGGTCGGCCATGAACCCTCCGATGGGCGATACCACCAGGAAAGGGATCATGGACGCGAAGGCGATGATTCCAACCCAGCCCGACGAGCCGGACCGCTCGAGCGCCATCCACCCGACAGCTACAAACATCGTCCACATGGCGGCGCCGGAGAACATATTGGCGGCCCATGTGTGGCGGTAGTCCCGATGCCGCAGGGCGGCAAACTGGGGCCTCGCGGCGATGCTGCTTGGCGTTGGGATCTTCAACAAGATCTCGGTGCGGGTCCGGCTGGCTCAAAATCGAGCACGCCCGATTATATCAGCCGGCGACTGCGGCCGAAAGGCAGCCCGATGCCCTCCCTCCGGCGGCTGACCAGATATCGACCACACCCTGCCACACCCTGCCACACCCTGAAGGATGTGGGGTCACGCCAGGCGTGGAACGATGCCTCAGCCTTTAGGCTGCGACAAATGAAGGGGGTCCTGTTGGACCCCTATGCCTGTCCCGCCAGGGCCTCCCTGAGCTTGTCGAGGGCCCGCCGTTGCAATCGAGACACATGCATCTGAGAAATCCCAAGCCGCTTCGCGATCTTGGTCTGCGAGAGACCCGCGAAGAACTTCAGATACACGATGGTCTTCTCTCTCTGGTCGAGACACTGGAGGGTGTTGGAGAGGTCCATGCGGTCGCTGATCTGGTCAAAGGCCGGGTCCTCCTTTCCCACGTACTCCAGCAAGGAGACCGGGTCTCCGGCGCCGTTTCCGGTGTACTTTGCCTCCAGCGACAGCGGTCTGCCGTAGGCACCCACCTCGAAGGTATCATAGACCTCCTCGTGGGTCAGGTCGGTGGCTTTGGCGATCTCGACCACGGTAGGCGATCGACCCAGCACCTGCGTGAGGCCATCGGCAGCCCTGTGCACCGCAAGCTTATGCTTCTGAAGCCTCCGGGGGACCTTGACGGCCCAGCCGTGGTCCCTTAGATAGTTCTTGATCTCTCCGACGATGACTGGCACGGCGTAGGTCATGAAGCTGAATCCGCGATGTGGGTCGAACTTGTCGGCGGCCTTCAAGAGTCCTACGCTCCCGATCTGCACCAGGTCGTCCATAGGCTCGCCGACGTGGCGGAACCTCATGCACAGCCTTCGGACTAGAGGCAGGTGGTCCTCCACGAGGGCCTCCCGGGTGGCGACGTCACCGGGACACGGCCGCTCGTGAGTATCTTCGCCGGCCGATGGGGCCCTCTGAGGGTATCCCGGCCGCGTTCCGATACCGGAACGGACTGTCAGTGCGGCCTTCTCATCCCGGACCATCGGTAGCCTCCACACACCTGGTACACACAGGAACGGTCCCCAGGCGACTTCCCCGCCGTGCCATCTCCTTCAGCTCCTCCACGCGCCCTGCCCGCCTGGACCGTATTTGACCATCCGGACCGCGGACCCTTCGCCCCCCAGTTCCACCTCGTCCATCAGGGTTTCGATCAGGGCCCGGCTCTCCTGCCATTCAGGGAGAGCGAGGGCGTGGCCGACTCCTTCAGGTTCCGTGACAACGATCTCAAGCGCCCGTAGATGCCTCGCGAAGCTGAAGGTAATCTGAGCGGAGTCCGCCGGGCCCTCAGGCGCCACCTGTTTCACCCCCAGGTCGAACACCTCTGACACCGCAATCCTAACCTGCATTATCTCGTCATAGTTAAACGTCATGTTCCCAGCAATGACGCCGGCGGTGGCACGGAGCACCGACACGTATTCAGACTTGAGTGGAACGCAGAGCACCGTAACCTCGCCTGCCGACTTTTGTGCCATAGACAGCCCCGTTGAGGTGGGTATGATTGAGTCTCTCCTGCGGCATACGACCTTCTTAGACTCTTCTCAACCCATCTCCTCCTTTCTAAGCAACTCGTCCAAACATCCGAAGGGGAGCCCGACTGATTATACTCCCACCGCGAATGCTTCACGGCTGCCCAGCAGGGGGAACGGGGACGCGTTGAACAATAACCTACAACCGTGGCGTCACTACTCCGGTAACACGCGTAACTGGCGGCTAACGATCAGGTATCGAACTGGTAACCGTCAGGGGCGCCCCTGTCGAGGGCACAGATGTCGGACCGAGCTCGATAGAGGACAGAGCGTCGGCAGACCCTGGTCTTGAGAAGCTGTAGCCCATACCCCTGTGGGTCCGGATCACCGAGGGTGCCGAGGCGCGGTCACCCAGCTTCTGCCTGAGGCGGCGAACGCACATCTTGATGGCCGCGGGGCTGAGAAACTCAGTGCCCCATACCCTCTCGGCCAGAACGCTGTGAGTCACCACCCTGCCTTCGTTGCGCACCAGGCGTGTCAGCAGCCGCCACTCGATAGGCGTGAGTTCGACCTCCTGGCCGTGGACATATAGGCGGTGCCCCGCGAGGTCCATGGTCATACCAGGCACTCTAACGGTGCCCTCATCTCTTCGCAGTTCCGGCAAGGTAGTACGGCGCAGTACCGCTTTGGCTCGGGCCATCAGCTCTGTAAAGGAGAAGGGCTTGACGATGTAGTCGTCGGCACCCATTTCCAGGCCCTTCACCACCTGACCCTCTTCGCCGTAAGCCGTGACGATGACCACCGGTACATCTGAAAACCCGCGGATCTCACTCAGGACGTCGAGCCCGCTCATGTCCGGCAGGCCGATGTCCAGGATGACGATGTCGGGCACGGCTGTCTCCACCAGGCCCAGAGCATCGGCCCCACGTCCGGTCGAGACCAGATCCGCATGTGGCCACCGGATGCTGAAACACAGCCTGATCGCGTCTACGACCTCTGGAATATCCTCGACGATCAGTACGTTCACCCTCTCCGCCTCTGCCCGAGCCGGCTTGGCGACCATGGCCGGGGCCAGACAGATGCCGCAGCCATGCGGCCCGGCCTGTAGCTCCTAGTTAACCCGGCCTCCAGCGCGTGAAACTCGCGGGCCCGTCACGTTTAGAACGCGCTCAACGGGTTGAAGCCATTGAGGTATGCGAGACCGACCACAGCGCGGAGAGTCCCATTTTCCAGCTACGGCTCACTCCGTTGGTCCTCTTGTGGGCCCTGGGGTTCGCCGTCGCCTGTTTCTGATGGGTCCCGTGTGCCTCTTCCTAAATTTAGCCGAACTTACCCACAAGCGAGGGCCCAAAAGCGATGAAAGCGACTTTGTCCTCATCCCCCCGTTTGGCGGGGGAGAGTTGGGGAGAGCCTAGCAGGCCAACAAATCCCCCTTCCTGGCCAGGGAGGGGGTCATGGGGGATAGTCGTCCCGACCCGTCGGGATTCAGCACCCTGCCAGAGGTACAGATAGAGGTGTCCATTTGACCGTCGACCGAGCACTTGGCCAGGCCATCCTCGTTGAGATCGAGTTGCGCCCCGAGGTCGTCACGGCCATCGCCCATGACGACCAGCTGACGCTCGATGGCAGCAGGACCCTCGACGCCGTCGAGACCTACACCGTCCTTGATCGCTTGGTCCGGCTAGAGGTCGAGGTCGTCAACGGACCGCCGGCGTCCATCACTCCGCCGGAACACGGGGCCGTCGTCACGGCCCCCGGACCGCGGGTCGCCGTGACCACCGTCTCATCCCAGGTCTTTGAAAATGACGCGGCTCTGTTTTCGTCGTCCCGGTCGGGGGATTCGCAAGGGAGCTGAACCTCCTGGTGCGGGGTCTGCGGGTCCCAGATTCAGATTCAGGGCGGACGGGTGGGACAACGTTCGGGTGTCAGGTCGTCAACAGAGCCAGGTAACGCCACAGGTTTAGAAACGCGCCGAGAGGCTTAAACAGAGACTAGCCGCTGGAGGTGTGATGCGTTGGAAAGAAAGATCATGAAAAACGTGGCGGAGCAGATAGCCGACGGCTTGGTTCTGGAGATGCGCCAGGACCGGCCCGCCGAGCTGAACAGCTATGTCAACATGGTGGACCTCCTGTTGCAGCAGCTGGCAGAAAAGGTCGTGTCGCTGCTCAGGCAGGCGAACTCCACCGCGGATGTATCGGACGAAGAGTGGGAGGGGAGGCTCCAGAAGGCGGACAAGAAACTGAGGAAGCTGTCCCTCCGCAGGTCCGGCAGCGAGGACGCCGGGAAGGAACAGGTCGCC
>JADFHV010000159.1 GCA_022566975.1 Chloroflexota bacterium | reverse complement strand
GGGGAAGGGATTTTTCGCTCTCCTCCCTCTTTGGGGGAGGATTTTTTTCGCTCTCCTCCCCCTTTGGGGGAGGATTAAGGAGGGGGCAGTCCTCGCCGCGCCCTGAGCGCCTTTGCCAGCGCCGGTACGACCTCAGCGTAGTCACCCACTATACCGAAGTCGGCCGCTCGAAAGATCGGCGCCCTCGGGCTGTTGTTGATGGCCACGACGGTGCCGGCCTTCTTGATCCCAACCGTGTGGTTGAACGCGCCGCGGATGGCAACGGCGATGTAGAGGTCCGGGGCGACGGACTTGCCCGAGAGCCCGATCTGGTGCTGCCTCGGCAGCCAGCCCAGGTCCGCCACGTCCCGGGTCGTGCCCAGGTGGGCGCCCAGCACCTCCGCAAGCTCGCGGACGACTGAGATGTTCTCCGGGCCGCCGACGCCTTTGCCAACCGCCACGATAATCCGCGCATGCTCCAGCTCGGCACCAACCGCCGAGGCGTCCGTGACGCTCTCCAGCACCCGTACACGAGGCTCGGGTAACTCATTGAGCGAAACGCGCCGGACCTCGGCCTCCACCGACCAGTCTGGCGCCACCGGCGCCAGGACCCCGGGACGCACCGTGGCCATCTGCGGCATGGTCCTGGACAGGATGGGCGCGACGATGTTGCCGCCGAAGGCCGGCTTGAGCTGTACGAGCCGTCCCTCGGCGTCGACCTCCAGCCCGATGCAGTCGCCGGTGAGTCCCAGGCCCAGCCTTGCGGCCACCCTCGCGGCCAGGTCGCGGCCCATGATGGTGGACGGGACCAGCAAGGCGTACGGCCGGTGCTCCTCGATGACCCGTGCCACGACCGCCGAGTAGAGCTCGGTATCGTACAGGGCGAAGCGGGGGTCGTCGGCCACGCGCACTAGGTCGGCGCCGTAGGCCGTCAACGTCGTCACATGCCGTTCGACGTCGTGTCCAACTAACAGGGCCTCTATTCCTGCACCGGCCTCCCGCGCAAGCTCCCGCGCGCTGCCCAGCAGCTCGAAGGTGACCGTCCGGGGCTCGCCACCCATGAGCTCCACCACGACGCAGATGGCCCCGGGGCGTTCCGATGTCAGCCTCGGGCCTCTGGGCTTCCCGACGGGGCCGCCCCCGTGCTGATCAGCGAAGACTCCACGCTTTTCAAGATACTCCAGCAGCCGCTCGACGGCCTCCTCCACGGACGTATCCCTGACCACTACCCCGTCTCGCTTCAACTCGACGGCCTGGACCCCGCTCACCCACGTGGGCGACCCCTCGGACCCGAACAGAGAGCGATCCTCCGAGAGGTCGGCGGCCGTAAGCTCCGTCAGGTCTTCGCTCCGGACAGCCTCCAGGGCCTGGGGGGTGGGGTAGACCTCTTGGGCCACCCCTTCGGTCACCGTGATCAGCGCCGGGAGGGGACAGTAGACGAGGTCATGTCCGGCATCGGTCAGGCGCTCGGCCGTGATACCGGCCCCCGAGTCGCTGGCCTCCAGCCGCGTTACGGCTGTGATCTGCGGCACGCCCAGAAGCTCGGCGATCTCCGGCCCCACCTGACCCGTATCGGCGTCCACGCTGTTGAGTCCGCAAATGATCAGGTCGAAATGCTCTCGGCGCAGCGCCATGGACAGCGCCCGCGCCGTCGCGAGGGTGTCGGAGCCGGCGAAGCCCTGGTCCATAAGATGGACGGCACGGTCCGCCCCCATGGCCAGACACTGGACCAACGCCTCACGCGCCTGAGGCGGCCCCATCGTGAACACGACTACCTCGGCCGCAAGGGCCTCTTTGAGACCGACCGCGACCGACATGGCCAGGACGTCGAAGTAGTTGACCTCGACCGGCACCCCTTCGCGGACCAGACGCCTGGTCTCGTTGTCGAACCTCAGCATCGAGACCACCGGGACCTGCTTGATGCAAACGGCGATCTTCATGGAGTCCAGGCTACCGCAATCGGGCGAAGGTGCCAATGAATACGCCCTTGGGCAAGCCCTATGAGAGGGAACTGTACAGATGCCGGCTGCGCGGTGCGGAACAGTTGCTGTCGACGACCTGCGCGGAGCTAGCCGGACCGGTCCTTCGGCAGACTTTCACGAATCCGGCTACGGAAGCCCTCGGGCGCCTGCTGCTTGGGCATCGAGCGCAGAAGGTTGACAGTCGCCCTGAGGGTCCGGATGAAGGCGTCGCATGGAGCGCACCCGCCCAGGTGCGACTTCACCTGTCCGGCCCGGCGCTCGTCCAGCTCCCCGTCGATGTAGTCCGAGGAGATATCCCTGACCTCGTCGCAGTCGGGCTCTCGGTCTTTTCGTCTGAATATCGAGACTAATCGAGAAACCATCTACAACCTCAGCGCCTCCTCAGGCGCGTCGTTCCCATAATGTAGTGAATCGGCGGCTTGTGGTCAATAGGGTCTTTGACTTTTCGATGACCTCCGATACAATTGGATGCACCTCATGGGAATCCAGATTCGCCACGTTCCGAGCGGGCGCTGACACCATGGCTCAACGAGATATCCTGACCGAAAACGGCGAAGGCAAGCCGGACTTCGACACCATCGTAGAGAAGTACGCGGACTTCGTATACAACGTCGCCTTCCGTATGATGGGCAAGCCCGAGGACGCCGAGGACGTCTCCCAGGAAGCGTTCATCTCGGCGTACCGTGCCTACGAGCGTTTCCGCGGTGAATCCCGCGTGACGACCTGGCTCTACAGGATCACGGTCAACGCTGCACTCATGAGGCTGCGCAAGGAGAAACGCGCCCGCCTGCTGACTCAGACGGGCCTCGACGAGGTCGACCTGGTGAGCTGGGAGCCGACCCCCGAGCGGTCGGCGGTGATGTCAGAGCTCGGCGACAAGCTTCGCGAGGGCATAGACATGCTCCCGCCGGACCTGCGCGTCGCGGTCATCCTGAGGGATGTGGAGGAGCTGTCCAACGCCGAGGCCGCCGACGTCCTGGGCGTGAGCGTCTCCTCCATCAAGTCCCGTCTCCACAGGGCCCGCATCCTCCTCCGAAAGTACCTCTCGGACTACGTCAAAGTCGCCGGCTAGTTTCCGGCTCCTGCCCGCTATCTGCGGTCGGAAGGAAGACTCCCCTCCAGATTCTTCGCGGAGTTTATCCTGAGCGAAGTCGAAGGGCCCCGAATGACACTGAAGATTGTCACGACTGTCATTCTGAGGAGTCCGCCCGAGGCGGGCGACGAAGAATCTGGTGGGGGTCTCTGTGGCCAAACTGGGCCGCGGGCGAGCTGAGTGGGGCGATTATGATGCGATGGGCGGTGTCAGGCTCACGTCGAGCACCTCCTCACACCAGCGCGCCGACGCCAGCAGCGTCCGCTCCGCAAAGGGCGCGGCGGCCAGCTGAATCCCCAGAGGCAGCCCCGATTCGCTCAGACCCGAGGGCAATGTGATCGCGGGCACTCCGGCCGTCGTCCACGGTGTCTGGAACATGGGGTCCCCGGTCGTAGTCAGGTCCCTGGGCGCGGGTGTAGGGGTCGCCGGCGTTAGAAGCACGTCGAAGCCTTCCATCGCCTCCTCGACGGCCCGGCGGAACTCCGCTCGGACTCGCTGTGCCTGAACGTATGCCACGCCCGACGCCCCTATGCCGGCCTCGATCAGCCCTCGCACCTTAGGGCCGAAGTCATCGGGACGGGCGCCGAAGTCCGCCTCTCGCACGTCCGCCAGCTCCACGTTCATCACCGTTCGGTGAGCGCTCAACAGGGCGTCGAAGTCGGTGGCAAGCGTCACCTTGTCGACGCTTGCGCCCCGCTCAGCGAGGAGCGCAATTATCTGCTCCGTATGGAGCCTGATCTCGTCCAACGCCCTGTCGTGGAAGAGCTGTCCGACGACACCGATCCTTGGCGGTTGGGCATCGTCGGTCAGCGCGGCTCTATAGTCGTGTGTCTCCGTCTTCGACGACGAGTCGTCGGAGGGGTCGTGCCCGGCCAGGACGTTCAGCATCAGGGCGGCGTCCTCGACGGTGCGCGTGAAGAAGCCAATCGTGTCCAGCGAGGAGGCCACGGGGAAAACGCCATGCCTGCTGATGAGCCCAAACGTCGGCTTGATGCCGACGACGCCATTGTAAGCCGCGGGCCTGAGCACCGAGCCCGCCGTCTGGGAGCCCAGGGCCGCCGGGAACACCCGCGCGGCCACACCCACGGCGGAGCCGCTACTGGAGCCCCCGGGGGTGTGTTCGGCGTTCCACGGATTGCGGGTTGGCGACGGGTCCATGCAGGCCCACTCGGTGGTTACCGTCTTGCCCATGACTACGGCGCCGGCCTGTTTCAGCCGCGCCACGGTGGTGCTGTCGTGGCCGGGCACGAAGTCGGCGTAGATGGGTGAGCAGGCCGTGGTCCTTATGCCTTCGGTGAAGAAGATGTCCTTGACGCCGATTGGCACGCCGTGGAGCGGGCCTGTATCGCCGTTCCGCCCCAGGGTCCGCTCGCTCTCGCGGGCTTGCTCGAGCGCCGCCTCCGGATCGAGTGTCACCCACACCTTCAGCGCCGGCTCCATCGTCTCGGCCCGCGACAGTAGCGCCTCCATCAGCGCCACCGGCGAGACGCGCCCCTCGCGTATCTCCCGCGCCGCCTCGGCCACGCTCAACTCATGAAGCTCTGTCATCTTGATGTTCCTCGCTCGCCCAGGGTTAGGAAGGGCGGTCCGTCTTAACACCCGGTCTCCCTAAAACGTGAGCGACACCTTGAGGGCGCCGTCCTCCCTGGAGTGGGCCAGCTCGAAGGCCTCCTGCACCCTCTGGATGGGGAACCGGTGCGTGACGAACGGGGCCATGTCTATCTCGCCGCGAACTATGAAGTCCACGGCGAGCTGGAAGGCCGGCAACCCGAGCTCGTCCTGCCCGCCGAATACCGAGTAGATATCCAGACGCTTTCTGAAAAAGGTGTCCCAGTCGAAGGGCACGGGCTCCATGGTCGTAGGCAGCCCGAAGGCGGCCACCTTGCCGAGAGGCCGAGCCAGATGAATCGCCTGGTTCAGCGTCTCCACGCTGCCGACCGCCTCGATGACCACGTCCGCACCCTCGCCGCCCGTCAGGTCCAGCACCGCGTCCGTCGCCCGCTGGCCCGTGACGTCGATGGCCTCGTCCACGCCCATGGACCTGCCTGCCGCCAGGCGCTCGGCCACCGGCTCGATGGCGATGATGCGGTGTGCCCCCAGTCGCCGTAGCATGAAGTCGTGGAACAGTCCCACCGAGCCCTGCCCGATGACCGCTACCGTCTTCCCCAGCAGCGGCGGCAGCTTCCTGCACGCAAACACCACCGTCCCCAGCTGCTGGGCCATCAGCAGGTGCGCCTCCGGCACGCCCTCGGGCAGCTTGAGCAGGTACCGCGGGTCGATAAGCTGGTACCCGGCGAAGGTCTTGGCAACCCAGATGGCGGGCGCGGTCAGCACCCGGTCTCCCGGAGAAAAGTCCGACCCGCCGGGGTCTACCACCTCGCCCACCCCCTCGTGTCCGGGGTGGCCGTGAGGCAGCGGGAACTCGTGCACGTTCCAGCCCATGCCAAGAGTGACAGCCAAGTCGATGCCGTTGGCGTCCATACTTTCGATAAGCTCTTCCGCGGTCCTCAGGTGTGCCTTGGGATCGGAATACAGATG
>JADFHV010000158.1 GCA_022566975.1 Chloroflexota bacterium | reverse complement strand
ATGATTAGCGCAAGGACGGCTTTCCACACGCTGCTCGACACCGCCCGGCGGCGCTGTGGCCTTGGTCAGGCAGGTGCCGGTCCCAGCGCGTGGCTCGTCTACCGCGCTGGACCGACCGACATGATCGCCGACCCCTGGGAGAGACGGATCGCGGAGATGGGAGACGGTAGACCCACCGGCGAAATCGTAGAAGCTATCTGGCGGGAAGAGATCGAAGCGGGGGCCTGGGTCGTGGATATCGGCCTGTGGAAGGGCCTCTTCAACCAGAAAGTAGTTCAGGCCATCGACGAGCTTGCTCAGCGAGGAGTGATCCATATCGTGCCGGCTTTAGCCAGGAGGGAGGACTCATATGCCTAGCACCACCAAGAAAAAGAGGACCGCGGCCCGGACGAAGTCCAAGCGCAGTACGTCTCAGTCCAAAGCCTCGTCACAAACATCAGCACCACCACCGGCCTCGGACCCGGGGCCAGAGGCGGTGGCGCCAGCGGAAGCAAGCGAGCCCATAGAGCAGGCCTCGCCGCCCGTAGAGCACGCCTCGCCGGAGGAAGCACAAGTGACTGCCGTCTTGGAGACGGGGCCTCTGGAGGCAGTGGAGGCCACTGGCTCGGCCAACGGCCACGACGAACCTGCCGAGGCGCTGGTCCCCGGCCCGCAGTCAGGGTCTCAGCCCGTCAGCATCGTGGAACTGGCCATGCAAGACCCCTCTTTTCGCGCCCGAGTCATAGAGCTTCTCATCGAAAACATGAGCTGAGCGGCACTGCCCAGGCCCGACCATCAACAAGAACTGCTGAAGCATCCGGGAGGTGACGGCATGAGGTGAGGGGAACGGACCATTCGCGAGAATAGACGCGCCAACAAGATAGGGAGGTTTCTGAAATGGGATTTGTCAAAGAGGTCGACGTCAAGAGACTGATGCAGAACAAGGAGCTGATGGCAGAGGTGGCCAACGCCATCGTCGCGGACCCGGACACCATGGACGAGCTCGCCAGCGACATCGCCGAAAAGTTGGAGGACGAGCTCGAGGACAACCCCGAGCTTCGGAGCCAGATTGTAGACGCCGCGGTGTCGAGCCCTGAGTTCAAGAAGAAGATCGCAGCAAAGCTGGCGGACGAGCTGGACTAGCGGCACCCGAACGTAAGGTCCAAAGGCGCGATCTCTCACCACCGTCCCCTGGCTCGTGGAGCTGGCCGAGATGAAGTGGTGACATCGCCGGGCTGCTGCTGCGAGCCGAGTCCCTCATAAGGGAGGCATCCAGCGGCTGGATTGGGGGGGCGGACAGACGACGTACGTAGGGCGCGGCGTGCCCTCGCCCTAGTCGGTCCGCCCTCGCTTCCAACAAACACCCCCAGGCAGCTCGGCGCGAAGGGGGCCAGGCCCACCGCTGGCCCCCTTCTCACAACCCGGGGCCGGCCCGCCAGGGCCAGCCAAACCAACTGTCAAGAGAGGATGGGCCGAGGTGCGCCCGTGGTGAGACCCACCTCACCCCAGTGTCCCAACCTCACCAGCGGATCCGACAATCAGCCAGCGGCGGAGAGGTCTGAATGAGCTCACCGAAGATCGAAGGACGGTCTGATGCGCCCGGCGCGGCGAAGCATCTCTCCGTCGCGATGCTCGACGGCATGCACACCTTTGGAGTTTTGCTGACACTCAAGGGTGGCCTCCTTAGGAGGTTTCTGGACTGGTTTGAAAGATATCTGATCGCCTTCGTCGTAGGTGGTCTCGTTGCCGGCATTGCGGTAGCGCGGTTTTCCCAGACACTCGTAGACCGGGTAGATTCCACCGTCAACCTGTTCATGGACCTCTATGGTTTTGTTGCGCCGATAGCGATCTTCATCATCCTCGCTCCTTCACTTGCCAGACTCTTCTCTACCCGCACCATGGGAGCGTTCGGACTCTTCGTCATACGATGGTACGCGGTCCGCAAGATCCTGGCCTGCTTGTGGGCCATCGCCTTCATTGCGATCGTCTTTCGGATCCCTTTCCTTCCGCAGGGGTCCGTCTCACTGACCGAAGGCATCACCGAAACGTTACGGTCTTTGGGCATCATGGCCGCTACCAGCCCCTACTTCTGGGCCATGTACGCGGCGGCCCTCGTCGCGCTCGTCTCCATGAGGGTACAACGGCTGGCACGGTACCTGGAGAGCATACTGAGCACGGTGGAGGTTGCGGGCAGCTACGTCATGCCCGTCATGCCTATCTTCATGTTCGCAATCGGGGCCTACATCTACGGGCTACCCGATAATGTGCAGCAACAGATTGGGCTCACCGCGGAGGGAAAGAACGTCCTTACGGACCTGAATATCTGGGGTTGGACCATCAACCCTACCACCTCCACCGGCATAATCATTATCTACGTCCTCGGCGCCCTACTGACCGCCGTGGCCTGCTTCATGTGGCAGTATGTGTTCCTCCTCATCGCTCGGAAACATGAGCCCCGGTTTTCCATACTCGCCTACTTCAAGAACTACTGGATCAAGGTCTATCCGCTGCTCTGGGCTACCAGCTCCGAGGCTCTCGCCACGCCTCTTAACCTGTACCTGACCAAGAAGCATGCCCCGTGGGTCCGTAGTGAGGTGAGGCGCTTCGTAATCGGCGTCGGTAGCTACATGAACATCAATGGGACGCTCATCAACGTTTTTATCCTCGGAGCCATTGTCCTGTTGATCCTCGGGCTGAACGTCTCGGTCGTGGAGCTGATGTTCATCATCCCGGTCGTCTTCCTGATAAGCTACGGCGTGCCGGGCATACCTGGAGAGCTCGTGCTCTTTGCCGGGCCGATGGCCACCCTGCTGAACATCCCCCCTGATGTGCTGCCGGTCTTCCTCGCCATCTACCTCGGCATTCAGATAGGCCTTCCAGACTCCTTCAGAACGGGGAACAACAGCACCGACGACTATATCGGAACGGTCATGATGAATGCCGTCTATGAGAACCGATACGCCAAAGAGCCGGAGCAACACGAACCACAGGTCGCCGACCATGTGGAAGCATCCGCGTAGGGGCGGGTTTTAAACCCGCCCGCACGAGGACAGACCGGCAGGGCCCAGGGAAGCCCAAGGACCCAGAATAACAGTGAGGACCTCTACCGTGGCATTCCGAAGGAGTGCCCAACGAGGAATCTGGCGCGGGGAGGCAACGGAGATACCAGGAGACCCGACCATGGCCGACTACGGCGTAACCGATAAGCTCGCGGGACGGCTCATAAAAGACATATTCGACACCGCCGAACGGGTGGCCGAGCTGCACTCCTGTCTCACCTCGCCGCGGGGCTCGAACTTTCGCCTGCGTCTTCTGCAGGCGATGGAAGTGCCTCTGGACGAGCAGGCCATCGAGCGCCTCAGAGTCGAAGCGGCGATCAACGAGTACCACCGCCACCTCAACCGCCTGCTGCGGTTCAGGCTGGTGTCGCTGCAGGAGACCGAAGGCGCCCGGCATTACGCCCGCACGGAGTCGGGCGAGAGCGCGGTCAACGCCTTGAGGGAGTTCGAGCGAAGGGTGGGTGCCGAGGCAGCCCAGGCGGTCTACTCGGCAGCCCTGGGTCCCAACTCCATACGGCTCTTTCTGCGCATCTATGGGGACCAGAAGGAAGCCGACTGGGACCGCATGCAGATCACGTACACACCGGCCGAGGTCGGCAGGCTGAGCCTCTTCCTGCCACGCACCATCGAGGGCCTGTCAGCCATAGACAAGCTCAATGAGGCCGTTCTGCTGGCCTACCAGGACGACGGCCAGGTCCACATGCAGCCGTCCAGGGCGAGAAGCTTCTACCAGTACCTGCAGCACCTGCACCGACTGTCTGCCGTCCCCGAGGTCTCGGCCAACGGCGATGCCACCGGCGTTACGGGAGACATGGACCTCCGCCAGACGGGCCGTCCTCAGGAATAGCGTCGCCGGCCTGCGGGTCGGTCCTGGGTCAGCCCAGCCGGTAGAACCGCTGGGCGTTGTCGTGGAAGACAGCCTGCTCGACCCTGAGGTCGAGGCCGCCCAGGGCCACCGATAAGGCGTGACGGAGCGCCGAGTATACCCGCTCGTAGGTCCCCGCTAGGGTGGACACCGGCCAGTCGGAGCCGAACATCACACGGTCCGTCCCGAACGCGCTTACTACCGTCTCCACGTACGGCACAAGGTCATCGGGCTTCCAGCCCTGGTGATCGGCCTCAGTGACCATCCCCGACAGCTTGCACATCATCCTTGGATTTTCCGCCGCCGCCTTAATGTCCGCCCGCCACGGGTCCAGGACGCCTCCCTTGATGTCGGGCTTGGCGATGTGATCGATGACCATGTCCAGGTCCGGCAGCTTTTCGGACAAGGCCGGCACGCGGGTCAGATGTCGCGGCCGCAGCAACAGGTCGTAAGGGACGTCCATCCTCTCCAGAACGCCCAGGCCGGCCAGGACGTCGGGACGAAGCAGCCAGTCGTCGTCGGCCTCGAACTCCACCAGGTGCCTGATGGCCCGAAACTTGGGCCGTCTGCCGAGGTCCTCCAGGTCGCGCACGACCAGCTCGGTCGGCTGGGTCAGGTCTACCCACCCGACGACCCCAGCGACGGAGTCGTGAGCGTCGGCCACCTCCAGCATCCAGTGCGTCTCGCCCAGGTTGTTGAGCACCTGGACCATCACCGTGCCGTCGCATCCCACATCGGCGGCCTGCGGCTCGAGGTCGCTCGGCATGAAATCACGGTCGAACTCCCTCAGGCCGGCCTCTTTCCACGCATAGCCAACGGCGCCCACAACCCAGGACAGCTCCTGCCACCGGAACGAGCGCCCGGCCTCCCAGTAGTGCTGATGCGAGTCGATCATGGCCATCGTAACTCCGCCTCGCGGCGCCTCCCTGCCCGCTACCGCCGCGGCGACGCCCGGACCATCCTGTCCAGGACGTTGCTCGTGATCGCCTGCACCAGGGGGTTCACCCCAAGGCTCCCACCACACTGGGACGTTCTGGCCGGGATGTGCCCCGGCGGGCTGGACAGCCCCTCCGACCACCAGATCGTGCTGGCGTTGAACACCCAGTTGCCCTTCTCGCAGGGATAGGTCACGGCGTAGTGCGTCGGATTCTGGATATGCTGACCCGGCCCCCGCCGCTCGTGTAGACACCCATAGAGAGGGTTTGAGGCCACCACCTCGAGACCCTCGATCTCCGCCGGTTCCTCGTGGTACTCAAAGCCTATGACTCCGGGGATCGTGTCCCCCATGCCGAGACCCGTACCCTCGTAGATCCAGTGCTGGGGCCTGGTGACCTTCCAGTCGCCGTACCCAACGCCGTGGGTCTTCAGGCCGAGCAGCCTTCCTTCCGGGTCCATAGGACCCTTCCGCGCGAACGCCCTGGCCGGCGCGCCGGTGACCGAGCTCTCGTACATGGTGACCTCGGTGGCCACCGAGTTGCCGCAGAAGAAGGCGATGCTCATCCCATCGTCTCGGGCCGCGGTCACCTGGTCGTACATCTCGCGCGACCAGTACTCGTCGTGGCCCACAGACACAAACGCCCTGCACGTCTTCAGGATGCCCGGGTCCAGGTGCAGGTCCAGGTTGGAGCAGTAGGTGACGTCATACCCCTGACGCTCGAGCCAGAAGGTCATGGGGTGCTCCCACAGCAGGTACTCCCCCGACCCGGCTGAAAG
>JADFHV010000157.1 GCA_022566975.1 Chloroflexota bacterium | reverse complement strand
CAGCGGCGCGTAGCAGTCAGAGGGAGGTCCAGGTGGCCGAAAGAAGACCGAGATTAGAGGGTAAGGTCGCCATCGTCACGGGCGCAGGCTCCAGCGGGCCGGGCGTCGGCACTGGCAGGGCGATCTCCACTCTCTTCGCCAGGGAGGGTTGCAGGGTGCTTCTCGTAGACCGGGAGGTCGCCAGGGCCGAGGAGACTCTCGCGGGAATCCGGAAGGAGGGTGGCGATGCGTCGGTGGTGCGGGGAGACGTCACAAAGTCCTCCGACTGCGAGGAGATGGTCAACGAAGCGATACGGGCCTATGGCCGGCTGGATATCCTGGTGAACAACGTGGGAATCACGCTGCCGGGCAAGGTGGTGGACGTGACCGATGAGGCATGGGACCGAGTCATGGATGTGAACTTGAAGAGCATCATGCGGACTGGAAAGTACGCCATCCCCAGGATGCAGCAGGGCGGCGGAGGCTCTATCATCAACCTCTCCTCCATCGTGGCGATGCGCTCCGGAGGCGGCTTCGACAGCCACGCTTACGTCGCGTCTAAAGGCGCGATTATCTCACTGACCACTTCTATGGCAGCGGACTACGGTCGGGACAACATTCGGGTGAACGCCTTGGTGCCCGGGTTCATCTACACGCCTATGGTTGCGGGAGCGCTGGACGATGAAGGGCGGGATCTGAGGCGTCGGACGGCGCCTCTTGGTACGGAGGGCACCGCCTGGGACGTCGCGTGGGCGGCGGTGTTCCTCGCCAGCGAGGAGTCCCGCTGGATCACTGGGATCGCCCTTCCGGTGGATGCCGGGGTGATGGGCACGACCCCACTGGCCATGCTCGACCGGCTGCGATAGCGACACCGTGTAGGGATGGGACAGGGAGTCGACGTGAAAAAGATATTGATAACCGGCGTGAGCGGTCTGATAGGGGGCCTGCTGGCCCGGCATCTGCGGGAGCTCGGGGGTTATGAAATCACCGCACTGAACCGGCGGCCCGTGGAGGACTTCCCATGCGTTCAGGCCGACATTTCCGACCTAGAGGCGATAAAGCCGGCGTTCGAGGGTCGGGACGTCGTGGTACACATGTCGGCGTTCACCGGCGACACGAAAAACTGGGAGGGGAACCTGTCCGGCAACATCATAGGGGTACGTAACGTCTACGAGGCCGCCAGGCTGGCCGGCGTCAAGCGGGTGGTCTTTGGCAGCAGCGGCGCGGCCATCGGTGGCTTCTCTCTCGTCCCGCCCTATGACGCGATAGCGGCCGGCCGCTACGAGGACGTGCCGGACGACTGGGTGAAAATAACCCACGAGCAGGTGCGCCCACTGGGGATCTACGGCGCGGCGAAAGTCTGGGGCGAGGCGCTGGGCCGGCACTACGCCGACGCCTACGGGCTATCCGTCCTTTGCGTACGTATTGGCTCGGTCAGGACCGACGACTGGCCGGACAACCCCCACCGGGTCTCTTACTTCTTCAGCCACCGGGACATTCTCCAGATGCTAGTTAAGTGCATCGAGGCCCCGGACGACCTGCTGTACGACATCTTCATGGCGGTGTCCGACAACAGGTGGACCTACTACGACCTGGAGCACGCCCGTGAGGCGTTGAGGTACGTGCCCCAGGACTCAGCCGAAACGGCCCTGCCCCGGTAGGGGCGGGTTTATAACCCGCCCTGAACACTGAATGGGACCTGCATACCGACGGACCAAGGGGCGCAGCGCCCTGCGCCCCTACCAGCGCCACGCTGGCCACTAGCCGAGTAGCGCGTTCCGCAGGTGCTCGGCCACGATGGTCTCCTCACCGTCGTTCAGCGCATGGGCATTGACGGTGATTGTAGAGTCGCCGTCGGCCGTCACGAAGATGCGCGGGTCGCCGTCCGCCAGCTCTTCGGCTACCGCCTGGGCGGTCTTGCCCAGAGCGTCGGAGTCCAGATTCAAGTGTAGGCTGAACCCCCAGTACAGCGGCACCTGTGCAAGGTCCGTCTCCACGTTGGGGACCCCCCGGAGACCCTGCTGGATAGTGGACAGCTTGCCCTCGATGGCCATGAGGCGGTCTTCGTGGTTCATCGTGAACCAGTTCCTGACCGCCGTGACGACGGCGATGACGCCGTCGCGGTCGACCTTCATGGGCCTGCCGATGGCCCGCCCTCCTCCGGTCTGGAAGCCGATGAACCCATGGTCGACGATGGCGTCGACAAGGTCCTTCTTGCCGCATACGAGGCCGGTGGAGTGGGGGGCGCCTAGATATTTGGCGCCGAAGCAGACCAGGTCGGCCGACTGGGCGTTTCTCCTGAACACTTCGGCGGGGTAGTTCTGCGCGGCGGCGTCGGCTATTACCGGGACGCCCTTCTCGTGGGCCAGCCTGACGGCGTCCTCGATAGGCAGGGAGTGCTCGTGCTGGTCGGGCTTCACCAGGAAGGCGACGGCGGCCGTGTTGGGACCGATGGCCTCCTCGAGCTGTTCGACGGTGCAGCCGTCGTCGTCTCCGGCCTCGACCAGATGGCCCCCCGTCGACGTGAGGCACCTGTCGTAGCTGTAGCGATGCGTCCTCTGGATGACGATCTCGGACCTCATCCCGGTCGTGTCGGGCAGCAGCATGATCCGGTCGGGGTCGTTACCCGCGATGCAGGCGGCGGCGCTCAGGGCCAGCGCGGCGCCGGCCCCCGATGTGACGTAAGCGCTCTCGGTCCCCAGTATGTCGGCCAGGAACCGGCCCGACTTCTCCAGCAGCTCCTCCATCTCGACGTAGTGCCGGTTGGCGGTGTCCATGGCCGCCCGGACGTCTCCGGCCGGGCTCGAGCCGCCCAAAACGGTGCGGTTCCCCTGGGCGTTGATAACAACCCTCACGCCCAGCTCGTCGTATACATCGTTGCCCATTGAAACAGCCAAGACATCCACCTCAATATTGCGTTCCGATGACCTATCGATTCGGCCTTTGGGGGCGTATGGGGCAGACTATACCTGCACGTTTCACGTGTCAACGTACCGCATGCTCGACGGCTGACAGGCGGGGCCTTATACTGCGGACATTTGGCGGACCGACTGCGGCACTACGCTGCGGGGCGGACCACGGAGGTAAGCTAATGAGCGAGGCCCAGAGACTTATCAGCGAGCTGCAGACCTCGATAACCGAGACGATCGCGAAGCTCGACGACCTGACAGACGCCCATCTCGACCATGACTGCTCCCACGGCTGTGCGATGGGCGACGGCGTCCGAGGCCTGCTGGTGCACAACATCGATCACGAGCGCATGCATCTAGGACAGGTCCACGACACGAGGTTCCGGCAGAAGACGATGCAAAGGGACTATGTGGCCCGCCTGATGGCCGAGTGGGTCCGCGAGCGGGCCGCGCTGGCAGCCGCATTGATTGGCCTCAACGACGAGGAGTTGGACAGGCGGTTGGAAGAGGGGGTGTGGACGATCCGCGAGACCATCGAGCATACCCTCTACTGGGAGCGTAACTCGGTCGACCACCTGGTGAAAGAGCAGGGGTTGGGGTAGCGACCATCTCGCCACAGTCCTTACGCGTCGGCTTCGGTTGGCTGCCCGGTCGAGCGAAAATCCACCACACCCTGAAGAGTGTGGCATCAAGGTAGGCCGCGTACGCTTTGCTAGCGTACACACGGCAGGAGGCGGGCCGTTATGAGGTTAGGACTGTTCCAGATGCCTTTCCATCTCCCCCACAGGGAGCCCTATGAGGCATGGCAGCGCGATCTGGAGCTGCTCGTGCTGGCCGATGGACTGGGCTACAAGGAGGCCTGGATCGGCGAGCACACGACGTTACCCTGGGAGAACGTGCCCGTGCCGGAGCTGCTCATCGCTCAGGCCCTCACGATGACCAAGAATCTCGTGCTAGGGACGGGAGTCACCCAGCTTCCACTTCAGCACCCCGTAGAGCTTGCACATCGCATTGCCATGATCGACCACATGGCCCAGGGACGCTTCCTCTGGGGAATAGGCGTGCGGGCCATGCCCTCGGACCTGGAGGCGTACGGAGTCAACGACCCGGATTCGGACCGTGTGCGCGACCGAGGGAGAGAATGCCTGGAGGCGGTCCTGGGTATCTGGGCCTCTGAGGACGGCAGGTTCGACTTCGAGGGTGAGTTCTACGAAGTACACAGCCCTGAAGCCTACCGGGACCAAGGGGCCAGCTTCTGGCTGAAGCCGTACCAGAGGCCGCATCCGCCCATCGGGGTGGCCAGCAACAGTCCCGGATCCGAGACCCTGCGCCTTGCCGGGGAGCGTGGGTGGATACCTATGAGTGGCTCGGTCATGCTCCCCAAGGACATCAAGGAGCAGTGGCCCCTGGTAGAGCAGGGCGCCGCGAATGCCGGACGAGTCCCCGACCGGAGCCAGTGGCGTATCGCGCGGCACATATACGTCGGAGAGACTCCGCAGAGAGCCCGCGAAGAGGCGCTGGAGGTGTTCGGAATACCGTTCCGGCACCTGGAGCGGTATCGCGTGGAGGCCGCGGCCTCCAGGTCAAAGGGGAAGGCGCCCGCCACCGACGTCGAGTCCAAGGAGGGCCAGCCACGGATCCTTGAGTCGATGATGGAGGATGTCTGGATCGTGGGGGACCCGGACGAGTGCGCGGCAAAGATACGGTCGCTCTACGAGCTGGTAGGCGGCTTCGGCTACATGCTGAGCGTCACCTACGACCCTGACGACCACTCGCTCATGAAGAGGTCGGTCGAGCTGCTGGCAACGGAGGTCATCCCTCGCATCAAGGACTTGTCGCCGGTGGGCGCGGTGGCCTAGCCGTCCCTCGCCGCCGTCCCCGTTAGCCGGTCTCTGCACCGGCGATGCCCCGAGAGACCTGCTTCGGTCTGCCTATTACTGCGAAGTGCCTGCGGCGGGTGGCGTTGTGAAGGTGAAGTCTTCGCTGCCATAGAGGGTACCGTTCGGGCCGAGAAGCCCCCATTTATAGTGGTACTCGGTGTCCGGTTTCAACTCCTTCAGGAGATGGTAGTGGTCCGTGTGTCCTCCCAAAGACATGGCGTTGTCGGTGGAGATCTGACCGTAGTCGGTCGTGAGGCCGTGGGCAATTGCGCAAGTCGTGGGGACCTTCGTGACCATCCGAAGAGCCGCGGAGTCGGGATTGAGCTCGACGATAGTTGGAGGGAACACCATGATTTGGCGGATAGCCAGCAGGGTGCCTACGTCTTCAAATCTGCGTCCAAGCGCCGCCGCCTCGAGGTCCCGCTTCTCTCCCTCCAGGGACTCCACCTGCGACTGCGCGGTCTGTAAGTCCTCTTGCAATGCGGCAAACTCTTCTTGTGAATACCGCTTTCCTTCACCGCAGCTGACCATAATGACGTATAGAGCCGCGAACGCGGTGACCCAGAGCAGGCGGTGTCCAACATGGATCCCCATGCTATGAATCCCTCCTTACTACTCATCCTGCCTCATAAATAAACCCTTTTGTTTCTATGGTTGATTTGATTCTTTTTGGCATCCAAGGCTCTGGAAAAGGAACTCAAGCTCGCATTCTCGCCGAGAAAAAAGGCTACAAGCTCTTTGAGACCGGCAAGGAGCTCAGGGAAATGGCGGCTAGTGGGACGGATTTGGGTGATAAGGTGAAGGGGATCATCGAGGCTGGCAATCTGGTGTCCGATGAGGTGGTGATCGAGATTGT
>JADFHV010000156.1 GCA_022566975.1 Chloroflexota bacterium | reverse complement strand
TCGCAGCCGTGGGCACCGAGGAGGCCGTGGTGCCGCCCGAGGGAGCCCAGGTAGTCGAGCTCGACTACGAGGACAGGACGGTGCTCCCGGGCCTCATCGACTGCCACGTCCACCTCATCGGCATCGGCGACGGCCGCATGGGAGACGAGCTCGCGACGCTCCCAGACGAGGTGCTGGCCCTCCAGGCAGCACGCAACGCCCGCGCCCACCTCTACTCCTCCACCGCCGTCCACACCAAGCCCTTCGCCGACCCATGCCATGGTGATGGAGGAGCCAAGTCCTTCGCCGACTCCCGGGGCTACGGCGACGGAAGAGCCAAGCCCTACGCCGACTTCTGAAGCCAGCGTAGTGGAGCCCGCCGTCCAGGAGTTTGCGATCATTGAAAACTACGCGGCCACCAGGTTCTACCCGCAGACGATCGTGGTGATCAAGGACATCCCCGTCAAGCTATACCTGACCAGGCTGCATAGAGAGCATGTAAATATGTTTACGATCATCCCGTTCTACAGCTCTTCCCGTGTGATCCTGCCGGGTGAGGTCGGCGTCATACGGTTCGTGCCCAATCGGGCCGGGACGTTCAGCATCCGTAACGTAGGACACGGCTTCGAGGCAACGCTGGTGGTGGTACAGACCGTTGAGGACCTCAAGCAGCACATGGTCGACAGAGGCGTCAAGATCCTCGCCCTCATTCACAGCGTGGACGATTCTCGAGTATTCCCTGAGAGATCGCTGGTCGTAAAGGGCGTTCCGGTAAAGGTCTATAACATCAGTCTAACGGCGGAGCAGACGGTCTCCGTGCCTCCGTTTTACAGCCCGGCGGACGCGAATGTGAAGCCAGGGGAGATCACCTCGTTCGACTTCACGCCCGACAGCACGGGGGAGTTCACGATCCAGAACGAGACCTACGGATTCACGGGGACCTTGATCGTGGAGGACGCCGGCTAGCGTTTAGTGGCGGATGTATGTATCCCGCCCACCCACCCTCAAAGGAATCTGGGGACGCCCCAGACCCCGTCAATCCCGACAGGTCGGGACTTGGACCCCCAGTTGGCTGGCCTAAGCCGGGATACGGGCTCAGTTCGACCATAAATTGTCGTACTGGAATTATTGAAACTAGGTGGTAGTGGAGGGTCAACGCATGGCTATCTCGCCAGCGCGTCTGACGGGACTGCCGTCTCTGCGAAAGGGGCGCTGCTGTGCCGCGGGAGGGCCTCTGGAGGTCCCTGACGGCTACTCCTCGGTATCGGGCCCGACGACCCAGTTGCCCCGGGCCAGCGGGCCCGGGTTGTCGTGGCGGAAGGTGCTGAAGGCCAGTCCAGCAACACCCGGCAGGCCGAGCAGGCCCGCCTCCTCGCTCTCGGACCGCTCGGACCACTGCCTCGCCACGTACAACCGCGTGGCGTGTCCCTGCATGACGGAAGCGTAGGACCTCAGGTGGTCCTCCAGGGCCGGCATGTTGTGGCCGTCGTGGTAGTTCTGAACGTAGCCGTAGCCGCGATGCATGGGCCACAGCTGGTGCCACATCGAGGGACACTGGGACGAGCTCTGGTCAATGACAAGGTCGTCGACCAGCCCCCGCTCCACCCACTGTGGCCAATGGAGCGTGGCGTTGCCCAGTGGCGGGCCGAGGACATCGCCGCGGGCGCAGCCGACGGCCAGGCGCGTCTCATCCGGCAGCTCGGCCCGCAGCTCTGCCAGGAAGGTGGTGAGGTATCCGCCCAACAGGTCCCTCCATAGGTGGACGTCGAAGTCCTCAATCGCGATGTCGCGGCCGTAACGCTCTCGGTAGTCGCGGCGGACCGGCTCGTTGAAGCCGAACTGGTCCGCGAAATCCGCGGGCCTGGCCTCGGTGCGCAGGCAGACGAACAGACCGTCCCACTCGTAGCCCCCCAGCAGTCCCAGGAACTCGGTGCGCAGGTACTCCCGGACCTCCGGATAGCCCAGGCACAGCACGCCCCACTGCCGGCGCTCGCCGGTCCGGTCGACTGCGACGTACTCGGGGTTGGCGCGGCTGAAGTGGCTTTGCCAGGCGAAGTGCTGGCCGTGCATGGCGTTGTGGTGACTGACCGCTCGCACCCTCCTGGGGGCTAGGGGCCAGCCCTCGGCAAACAGGGAGACGTAGACGTAGGCCTTCATGTCCAGCTCGTGGGCCATCTTCGGCACCACGTCGAAGTCGTCCCATTCCATGTGGTTCCTGACCCGGCGGACCGCCTTACGGTACTCCGGCGCGGCGTAGTACCGGCCTTTCTTGGTGCGGCGGCCGTGCCTCCAATGGACGATGCCCGCGCCGAGCTCGTCACGCCAGACCGCCATGCTGCGGCGGAGCTTGTCGGGGCTGTCCAGCAGGCCGTCGGCCTCGCCGAAGGCCAGGTGGTCGCCCCAGGAGGCGCTCGCTATGTTCCGGCCGTTCCCCTGGGCCATGTTAGGAGCTCTCCTCCTGGCCTGTCGCCGTGAGCGACCTGTGATCGGTCTGAGGATAGTCGATGCGTCCCGTCGGTTACCGGTGGCCGGCGCCCAGGTCCAGCTCCGTCGAGCTGTCCTTGCGCCCGAGCCTCGCCAGTTTCGCCAGCCAGATGCCCACCTCGTAGAGCACGATGATGGGCACCGCCACCAGGGTCTGGTTTATGGGGTCGAAGGTCGGGGTGATGATGGCTCCCAGGATGAACGCCACGACCACGGCCCAGCGCCGCTGCCTGGCCAGGAAGCTGGGGGTCACGACTCCGATCTTGGACAGGAAGAAGAGCACCACGGGGGTCTCGAACATCACGCCCATCCAGAACAGCAGCGAGATCATCAGGTTGACGTAGTTGCCGATGCGGATGTAGGGCGTCGCCACATCGCTGCCGAACGACAGCAGAAACTTCACGGCGGGCGGAAAGAGGATGCGGTACCCGAAGGCCGCGCCCACGATGAACATCAGTAGGGTGACCGGCAATAGCGTGTATAGGTAACGCCTCTCCGTGGGTGACAGCCCGGGCGCGACGAACATGACCACCTGAAAGAGCACGAAGGGAAACGAGGCGAATAGGCCCACAAGAAGCGAGGCCTTCATCGCTATGCCGATGAACTCGGTGAGCTCGGTGTAGATGGGCTTCCCGGTGGGGATTTCGGTGAATCCCTCCGCCGGCTTCATCAGCAGCTCGAGGATCTGCTGGTGAAAGGCGAATGCCACGGCGGTGCAGACCAGGACGGACGCCGCCGACCAGACCAGCCTCTTTCGAAGCTCCAGCAGGTGCTCGCCTATGGGAACGGACTTGTCCTTCATTCCGCGTCGCGCTTCTCTTCCGGCTCTGGGTCTGGAGAGGTCACCGGCTGCCCGCTTTTGAAGGCTACAGGGCTGTCGTCCTCGCCGGCTGCGTCTTCAGCCCGAGCCGCGTCCTGGTCGGCCTCGCCATCGGCCCTGGGCCCGCCCCGCCTGTGGACGATGGGCCGTTCGGGGGTGTCACCCTCTTCGTCAAACACGATCTCGGGCAGCTCGGCGGTCAGACGCCGGGCCTCCCGCGCCATCTTGCCGAGGAACCGGGCGGCCTCCACCATGCGGTCGGGCCCCAGGAATATGAAGGCGACCAGCAGCACGGCCAGGACCTCCAGAGAGCCCATGCCCAGGATGTTCATCCTTGGACGCCCTCTCGCCTCTGTGCCAGCGGGCATTCGAGGCAATCGGTAGGGAGCGGCCAGTCGTGCCTCACCTGCGACTGAATGCCCATCGCGTCCAAAAGCTGGGCCAGCTCGCACAGGGGTAGACCGATGACGTTCAGATAGCAGCCTCGGACTTCCGCCGCCGGGCGGAAGCGCTCGTCCTGTACGGCGTAGGCGCCCGCCTTGTCCATGGGCCCGCCCGAGGCGACGTACGCCTCTACCTCGTCGTCGGAGTAAGCGCGCATCAGCACCGTCGTCGCCTTCGATGTGGAGAGGCGACGGCCCGATGCGGCGTCCAGGACGGTGACGCCCGTGAGCACACGGTGCTCACGGGCGCGAAGTGCCCGTAGCATCTCCGTTGCCTCGGCTTTGTCGGCCGGCTTTCCCAGCAATCGTCCGTCCAGCGCGACCGTCGTGTCCGCGCCGATGACCACCGCGTCCGCAATGCCATCTGCCGCCGCGCGTGCCTTATCGAGCGACTGTCTCACGACGAAGTCGCCGGGCGTCTCGCCCGGGACCCGTGGCGTCTCGTCGCCGGGTGAGTCCACGAGCTTTACGTCCAGGTCCAGCGCCCGGACCAGCTCGCGCCTGCGGGGAGACCCGGAGGCGAGCACTACGGTCCTTCCACTTGTCATGCCAACCTCATCCACATTCTACACCAGGGCCTTGCGAGCCAGGGTCGCGACGCATTCCACGTGGTAGGTCTGCGGGAACATGTCCACCGGCTCGAGCCGCTCGACTCGGAAGCCGCCCTGGACAAGGAGGCTCAGGTCCCGGGCGAGGGTCTCCGGCTCGCACGACACGTAGACGACCCGTCGGGGGCTCCGTCGCACGAGGGCCTGCAGGGCCTTCGGATGGCAGCCGACTCGAGGGGGGTCGAGCACGACCGCGTCCGGGTCGTCGACCAGCTCGTCCAGCACGTCCTCGGTCCTGCCCTCGATGAAATCAAGATTCCCTATCCCCAGCGTGTTGATCGCGGCGTCCTTCAACGCCGCGCTCGATTCCTCGATGGCGACCACGCTCCTTACGAAGGGCGCCAGCAATACGGCGAAGGTGCCGACGCCGGCATAAGCGTCCACCACCAGCTCAGTCCCGTTGAGCTCGAGCCTGTCGCGCACCAGCTCGGCCAGCCTCTCGGCCTGCTTCGTGTTCACCTGAAAGAACGAGGGCGAAGCGATCCTGAAAGGCCGGTCCAGCAGCCGCTCCTTGTAGTGGCCCTGGCCCGAGGCGATCGGGACCTCTTCGTTGTGGAGGATGGGCTGGACCAGCCAGTCGCCGGTGTTGATTCCGTAGCGTATCGTAAGCTGCGACGTCTCCGCGCTCTTGCCCTGGAGGGTGCCGAGCGTTTCGTTTATCCACGGAGTCATCAGCATGCACTCGCCGATCTTGACGAACCGACGATTGATGCGGTTCACGAACCCCAGCTTCCCGCCGTCCCGCACGGTGAAGCGGGCGTGGTTGCGGTAGTTGAACTGCTGGGGACTCGGTAGGGTAGGGGCGACCGACACGCGCTCCAGCTCAGGGTACGCGCTCAGGTGCGCCAGGACGGCGTTGCGCTTCAGCTCAAGCTGGTACTCGTAGTCGATGTGCTGCCACTGGCAGCCGGTGCACGGCCCGAAATACGGACACGGCGGCTCCACCCGATGCGGCGACGGTGTGAGGACCTCGACGACGATGCCGGAGACCCGCTGCTGGCGGCGACTCTTGTAGCGGACGATTCTGACGACGACCTCCTCGCCAGGTATCCCTCCGAAGACGTTGATCGTCTGGTCCTCGTAGTGGGCGTATGTGTCGCCGAGAGGCGCCATTTCCTCCAGCGTGAGGCGGGCGAGCTCTTCCTGGTCCGTGGCGGTCTTCTTAGGTGTGCGGTCCTGCATATGCCGTCCATTGTACCTAGGCTATCGTAATCATAGGGGACCTTGCCAGAGGGCCGGCCCGGGCGGCAGAATCTGTTTTTGGGCCAAGACTTGGCCCAACGCCAGGAACAT
>JADFHV010000155.1 GCA_022566975.1 Chloroflexota bacterium | reverse complement strand
TGCCTGCTGGCCAACCGGAGAGAGAACCCGCCCCCGACTACCTCATACGAAAGACCCGTGATAATCCAGGCGAGCTGACGTTGGTGGCCCTCGGCCCATTGACTAACCTGGCCAGGGCCATCCAACGGGAGCCCAAGCTCGCCGGGTGGACCAAAGAGCTCGTGGTCATGGGTGGGGCGTTCGAGGTGCCGGGCAACGTCACTCCACACGCCGAGTTCAACACCTTCAATGACCCCGAGGCCGCCCAGGTCGTCTTCTCATCCGGCATCCCGACCACCCTCGTCGGACTCGACGTGTGCGACGACGTCTATCTGACCGTTGAGGACGATCAGTGGGCCTCAGGCGAATCGGACGCCGAGACCCTCGCGCGCAACCTCACGGACGGCTGGTTCGCCTCTCACCCGGATGAAGCCCGTTACAGCCTGTGCGACCCCCTGGCGCTTATGGCAGTCCTCAGAGAAGACCTGATGACCTACCGACAGGCAACGGTCCACGTCGAGTCCGGGAGCTCGGAGCGTCGGGGCAAGACCACCGCCATTTACGGCTCGGGAAATGTAAGGATTGCCGAATCCGTTCTCGCCGCCGCCGCCAAGCAGGCCATTGGGGCCATGCTGGGCTCCGCGAGATTGTGAAATCGGAATCAATACCTTTCTCAGCCATATTGCATAAAAAGTCTTGACGGCGGGCATGGCCGGTGCTACAGTTATCTTGGTATTCTTGACCGAAGACATCAACAAAGGTTTGGAAGGCTGAATACATGACCACACAGAAGATTATATCGCGGCAAACTGGAGTCGAGGACTCCCAGTACAAGTGGGGGTTCGAGTTCGACATCGAATCAGACGTCGTGCCCAAGGGCCTGAGCGAGGACGTGGTCCGGCTGATCTCGGCCAAGAAGGGCGAGCCAGAGTGGATGCTGGAGTGGCGCCTGAGGGCCTACCGGCACTGGCTGAAGCAGGGGACCGAGGCTCCCACCTGGGCCAACATCGAGTACCCGCCCATCGACTTCCAGGACATCATCTACTACGCGGCGCCGCGCTCTCAGGGTGACGGCCCCAAGAGCCTAGACGAGGTCGACCCGGAGATCCTGGAGGCCTTCAACAAGCTGGGGATTCCCCTCGAAGAGCAGAAGAAGCTGTCCGGCGTGGCCGTGGACGCGATCCTCGACAGCGTATCCGTGGCCACCACGTACCAGGACATGCTGGAGGAGGCCGGCGTTATCTTCTGCTCCATGAGCGAGGCCGTCAAGAACCACCCGGAGCTCGTACAGAAGTACCTCGGCTCCGTGGTGCCCTACAGCGACAACTTCTACGCAACCCTGAACTCAGCGGTCTTCAGCGACGGGTCGTTCTGCTACGTCCCGCCCGGAGTCCGCTGCCCCATCGAGCTGATGACCTATTTTCGCATCAACGAGCTGGATACGGGCCAGTTCGAGCGCACCCTGATCATCGCCGACAAGGGGAGCTACGTCAGCTACCTGGAGGGCTGCACGGCCCCCATGCGAAAGACCCACCAGCTTCACGCGGCGGTCGTCGAGCTCATCGCCCTGGACGACGCGGAGATCAAGTATTCGACCCTCCAGAACTGGTACCCCGGCGACAAGGACGGCAACGGCGGCGTCTACAACTTCGTCACCAAGCGCGCCATCGCCAAGGGCAGAAACTCGAAGGTCTCCTGGACCCAGGTGGAGACCGGCTCGGCCATCACCTGGAAATATCCCAGCGTGATCCTGCAAGGCGACGACTCCGTGGGCGAGTTCTACTCCGTGGCCCTGGTGAACAACTACCAGCAGGCCGACACCGGCACCAAGATGACCCACATCGGGAAGAACACCCGAAGCACCATCGTGGCCAAGGGCATCTCCGCCGGCCACGCCAACAACACCTACCGGGGGCAGGTCAAGATCATGCCCTCGGCCGACAACGCCAGGAACTTCACGCAGTGCGACTCGCTGCTGATAGGTGACCAGTGCGGCGCCCACACCGTGCCGTACATCGAGGTGCGCAACCCCACGGCGCAGATGGGCCACGAGGCCACCACGTCCAAGGTAAGCGACGACCAGCTCTTCTACCTGCAGCAGCGTGGAATTTCGTTGGAAGAGGCCAACTACATGATCATAAACGGCTTCTGCCGGGGCATCTTCCAGGAGCTGCCTTTCGAGTTCGCCATGGAGGCCTCTCAGCTCCTAAGGGTCAGCCTGGAAGGGGCGGTCGGCTAGTCGATGAGCGTGACGTCAGAGAACCATGCTCCGCTGCTTGAAGTCCGCGATCTTCACGTGGCGGTCGGGAAGACGAAGATTCTGAATGGCGTGAACCTTACCGTAAACCTCGGTGAGGTCCACGCCATAATGGGCCCTAACGGCTCAGGCAAAAGCACGCTGGCCCACGTGCTGGCCGGAAAGCCGGGGTATGAGGTTACGGCAGGTGAGGTCATCTATCAGGGGAAGAATCTCCTGGGTCTGCCCCCGGTGGGGATGGACCCGGAGACCCGCGCGAGAGAGGGGATCTTCCTGGCGTTCCAGTATCCGGCCGAGCTGGCCGGCGTGCGGACCTGGCAGTTCCTGAAGTCGGCGCTGGACGCGATACGCGAGTACAAGGGCCTCAGCGAGCTCAGCATCCGGGAGTACGACAGGCTGCTGGAAGAGAAACTTCAGCTCGTTGATATCGATCCGGAGTTTATGAAGAGGTCGGTGAACGAGGGGTTCTCGGGCGGCGAGAAGAAGCGCAACGAGATACTCCAGATGGCGCTGCTCGACCCCACGCTCGCCATCCTGGACGAGACCGACTCGGGGCTGGACATCGACGCGCTCAAGATCGTCGCCAACGGGGTCAACCAGTTCAGAGGCGAGTCCAAGGCCATCGTCCTGGTGACTCACTACCAGCGCATCCTGGACTACATCACGCCCGACTACGTCCACGTTCTTATAGACGGCCGCATCGCGATGTCGGGCGACAGCAAGCTGGCCCTGGAGCTTGAAGACAAGGGCTACGACTGGGTCAGAGAGCCGGCCGAGGTCGATGCCTGAGCCATGCGCCTCCCGTAGGGGCGAGTCTGAGACCCACCCTCCCCGACGGCGCAATGACCGATAGACCAAAATGGCACCGAGAACCTCCAATCATGAAGAGTACGTCTCCCGGTTCCACGACCTCGAGGGCGACCTCGCGGCTGACGGCCCGGCCTGGCTGCACAGCATCCGCCGCCGCGCCGCCGAACGCTTCGGCGAGCTGGGCTTTCCCACGGCACGCAGGGGCAACGAGAAGTGGAAGTACACGAACGTCGCGCCAATTGCCCGCGAGACCTTTAGCCTAGAAACGAACGGCGCGTCGAAGGGTCTTACGATTGACTCCCTGGCCGAAGATGGGCTCCTCCACAACGGCCAGATAACCCTCGTCTTCGTAAACGGCCGTTACTCCGAGGCTCTCTCCACCCGGTCGGAGAGCTCCAACGGGGTGAGAATCTCGACACTGGCCGAAGCGGCCCAGTCCGACGGGATTCTCGTGGAAGCCCACCTCGGACATTACGCCTCCGTAGACGACGATGGGTTCACCGCGTTTAACACCGCGTTCATGCAGACAGGCGCCTTCGTCCACATCCCCGACGGCGAGACCCTCGAGACCCCGATGCACATCCTCTTCCTGTCGATGGATGAGGACCAGCCGTTGGTCTCGTTCCCCAGGCTGCTGGTGGTCGCCGGACCTGACAGCAAAGCGACGATCATCGAGAGCTACGTCGGCCTCGGGCGTAACCGCTACTTTACCAACGCCGTGGCCGAGATAGTCCTGGGCGAGGGCGCCGACGTGGACCACTACCGCGTCCTTGCTGAGACCGAGAACGCCTTTCACGTTGGAACGGAGCGTGTGTACCAGGCGGCGAACAGCACCTTCACGTCGCACAACTTCCAGAAGGGACCCGCCCTGGGAAGGTACGACCTGAACGTGCACCTGGACGGCCCGAGCGCGCGGTGCGACCTCAAGGGGCTGTACCTGACCTCCGGGGACCAGCACATGGACAATCTCATCAACATCGACCACGCCAAGCCCAACGGCACCAGCCGTCTCTACTACAAGGGCATCCTCGACGGCAAGTCCAGGGCCGTGTTCGGCGGCACGGTGCTGGTGAGGAAGGACGCCCAGAAGACCGACGCCCTGCAGTCCGACATTAACCTCGTCCTCTCGGCCGACGCCGAGATCGACAGCAAGCCCGCCCTCTTCATCTACGCAGACGACGTCAAGTGCGGCCACGGCGCGACGGCGGGCAACATAGACCAGGAAACCGTCTTCTACATGAGGAGTCGCGGCGTGGACCCTGAGACTGCCAGCCGGCTCCTCATCTATGGCTTTGCCAGCGAGATCATCGACACCGTCCGCGTGGACGAGCTCAAGACGCGTCTGGAGAGCATGTTCCTGGAGTCGCTGCCCGCCTACACCTTCGAGTTCTGATGTACGACATCGACGAGCTCTACCGGGAGGTGTTGCTGGACCATAACCGGAGGCCACGCAACTTCCGTAAGCTGGAGGGCGCCGACCGGACCGCGGAGGGTTTCAACCCCCTGTGCGGCGACGAGGTCAACCTCTACCTGCGTGTAAATGACGGTGTCATCACCGACGTCGGATTCGAGGGCAGAGGCTGCGCCATCTCCACGGCGTCGGCGTCGATGATGACCGAGAGCATCAAGGGCAAGACAACGGAGGAGGCCGACGGGATTTTCGGCGCGTTCCGCCGAATGATCACTCGGGAGCCCCCAGAGGACGACGACGATGACCGTGAGGACCTCCAGACGCTCGCAACGGCGATCACGGAGCGGGTCAAAATTCGGCTCGAACACGAAGCCCACTACGATTGGGTGGCGTTCGTGCCACAGCGCGAGGGCAACGCCGGCGCGCTGACGAAGTACTTCGGGACGGTCGCCGGCGACGACGACTTCAAGGTCAGAGGCATCGAAGCCCGACAGCGCTCAACCCCGCCGTTCATCGAGGACGTCCAGCGGGACTGTCTCGACCGACTCGATGCCACGCGGTCACCGGACGCGGTGCTCGACTGTCTTCAGGACGCGATCAAGCGCCTCCACGCTGGAACGGTGTCGGTCGAGCAACTCGTCGAACGGAATCGTGTCTCCAAGCCACTGGAGGGATACACGCAGAACACCCAGAACGTGGCGGCGCTGAAGCGGGCTCGAGAGCAGGACCTCGCTGTCCACCCAGGACAGGTCATCGAGTACGTAGTCGTCGACGACGAGAAGAGCTCTCGAGAACGGGTTGCGTTGGCTCATGAGGAGATCGAGTCGTACGATGCGTCGTACTACGAGACGCAACTCGTCAGAGCTGTTGAGAGTGTGCTTTCACCGCTCGGGTGGGACCGATCCGACATTCGCCGAGAGCTCTCCGGTGAGAGGGATGCCGTTTTGAGGTCGTTCGGGGCAATCGATGAATTGTCGTAGTGGACCCCACCCCTGGTTTCCGTCGTTTCGATCCAACCCCACGTTTCCGACGTAATTTTCGACCCCCCTCATTTCCGTCGTTTCCTCACGCCCCACCCCGGATTTCCGTCGTCCCCAGCCACTCAGTAGTAGGTGCCCTACTCGCGAGTCCAGTCCTGCATCCGGCTGTCCTCGAGGATCGTTTCGCGGACGACG
>JADFHV010000154.1:1857-5649 GCA_022566975.1 Chloroflexota bacterium | reverse complement strand
TTCCGGCGATGGTCCTCAAGAGCTCTGCACCTGCTCAGCCCTGCGGCGGGCGACACGGGCGGTGACCACGACCTACGACGCCGCGTTGCGGCCGGTGGGCTTGCGCGTGACGCAGTTCGCGATCCTGCGCCTGCTGCAGCGGCTCGGATTTGCCGCCATCGTGCTGGCCATCTGCGCCGTGGCATCCTGCATAGCCACACGGTCCGGACGGAGCATGAGCAGGCTCGTCCCCGCGCTCATCTCCTGCTCGTCCGGCTTGTCCAGGTGCCCGAGGAGCACCTTATCCGCGAGGGTCAGCGGCCTGCCGATGCGCTCACGGACTGTCTTGAGGTTCCGCTCCATGGTCGAGTAGACCTTTGAGACCATCTCGGGTGTGGACTCTATGGCGACCATGTCATGGTCCTCCTTGGGAGGCGTCAAGGGCCTAAAATGGGGACCGCTCCCGTGCCTCGCTTACGAGACTGAGCAAATCAAGAGATTAGTAGTCCTAAGCCGGAGAATCGGTGGGGGTTGGGTCGTAAGGTGACCCCCAGCAAGAGGAGAGAGGGCACCCCACCTCAGATTCCTCCTCATTCCGCTCGTCGGAATGACAGCTAATGAAGTGTACCGGCGGCAGTCAGGTCAGGAGGGGGGTACGAGCTCGTTGACCTTGGCTCGGACCTCGTCCTTGTCCTTCTCGAAGTAATCGTAGTTGATGGGGATGTATGCGCTCTCCTGCTCAGGCACATCGTCCTCCGCGAAGATGGCGACAACGGGACAGACGGGCTCGCATGCGGCACAGTCGATGCACTCGTCGGGTGCTATGAAGACCATGCGGTCAACACCCTCGTCGAGGTAGATGCAGTCCACGGGACACACATCTATGCACGCCAAGTCCAAGACGTCCACGCAAGGCGATGTGACTATGTAGGTCATCCTGACGGTCTCCTCCTGAACGCGCCTGCTGTGGGCACAAGTCGAGACACGAACAGGTGCTCGTGCCCTATGATTGATTATATGTCGGAGCAAGAAAGCATTTCAAGTGAGCGGCCGGCCGGTGAGCCTTTAAGCTCAGCGCGTGACCTCGTCGTCCTTGAGCCGCTGTATCTCGCCGGTCGAGTAGCCGAGCTCCGCGAGGATCTCGTCCGTGTGCTCTCCGAGCCCTGGTGAAGGACGTCGCGCCTCCACCGGACTCTCGCTCATCTGGATCATCGGTCCCGCCATTCTGATCGGGCCGGCGAAGGGGTGCTCCATCTCGACCATCAGGCCGTTGGCCAGGACCTGCGGGTCGTTGGCCGTCTCCTCTGGGAAGTTCAGCCGGCCGACCGGTACTCCTGCCTGCTCCAGTACCGTTACCCACTCGTCCACGGTCCTGTGCAGGAAGCTCTCCTCCGCCTGTTGGACGAGCTTTTCATTGGTGGCCCGGGCCTCGTCGCTGCCGTAGTCGAAGTTGACCGGATCGTGGTCCGGGTGGAGCTTTGGGTCGTCCAGGCCCAGAAGATCGGCCAGCCGTCTCTGTATTCGCATTCCCAACACGCCCACGACAACGGTGCCGTCCTTGGCCTGAAAGCATCTGTAGTAGTAGTTTCCGGCGCCTCGACCGAGGTGCTCCTGTTGCAGCTCCAGGTACTCCTCGAAGGAGGCTCCCCTCTCTTTGAGGGGTGCCAGGGCCTCAAGGAATGCCGATCGACGCTCTTCGTCCGGGACCACCTCGACGAACCGGGGCGTCATCAACCCCATGGCGGTCCCGATCAGAGTCGTATCCACCTTCTGGCCCTTGCCGGTGCGCTCCCGATGGTAAAGGGCCGCGCAGACTCCCCAGGCCATCGCGATGCCGGCGGCGTGGTCCACGATGGGTGACGCCACGATGTTTTGGGGGACCCCATCTCGGACTACTCCCTGGGCGGCGATCATCCCCGACAGCGCCTGTGCCAGGATGTCCGATCCGGGAAGGTGGGAAAGAGGCCCCTTCCTTCCGAATGTCGTGTTTTCGCAGTAGACGAGTCGGGGATTCCTGGCCGACAGGGTCTCGTAGTCTATGCCCAGCTTGTAGGGGACGTCGGGTCGCGCGTTTATGATCAGCACGTCCGCCGTGTCCACCAGCTTATAGAGTATCTCCAGCCCCTGGGACTTGGTCAGGTCCAGTGGAAGGCTGCGTTTGCTGCGGTTCAGCGAGATGAAGCTACGGGTCTCGTGGGGGACGAAGGGCATGGTCTGGCGCTGCGCTTCGCCCCATACGGGCTCGATCTTGATGACGTCGGCGCCCATGTCGCCTAGCAGCAGTCCACCGAAAGGCCCGGCGACGATCTGGGTGATGTCTATTACCCTGACGCCGTCCAGTGGTCCGGGCATCCTCTTCCTCCGCGGTTACGGCGGTGGCCTCAAACGGGTGCGCAAGCCAGCCTCAAGGTCACAGTAGTACGCCTGCACTACCGCGTTGTCAAGGGTCTTGCCGATGCTATTGACAACCGGACGCGGCGGCGCGTTTACTGTCGTGGACTCGGCCATCTGGTTGGGCCTCGTTTTGCCGCGCTAACCCCGGGGTGGCGCACGGGCCGGTGATGGAGTATCAGGTCCATGAAGAAAGTCCTCATAACAGGCATGAGCGGTCTCATCGGCGGCATCCTCAGGTGCCGCCTGGAGGACGCGGGGGGCTACGAGCTGACCGCCCTCAACCGCAGCCAAGTCGAGGGAGTCAAGTGCTTCCAGGCGGATATCGCGGAGCTGGAGGCGATAAAACCGGCGTTCGCCGGCCAGGAGGTCGTCGTCCATCTGTCGGCACACCTGGGCGACGATAACTGGGAGGGGCACCTCGCTACCAACGTGATCGGCACCTACAACGTCTACGAGGCCGCGCGGCTCGCCGGCGTCAAACGAGTGATCTTCGGCAGCAGCGGCAACGCCATCAGGGGCTGGGCGCAGGTGGAGCCGTACAAGGCCATCGCCGAGGGGCGCTACAGTGATGTTCCCCCGGACGTCCCGAAGATCACCGGCGAGCAGGTCCGTCCGGAGAGGATTTACGGGGCCGCCAAGGTCTGGGGCGAGGCGGTGGGCCGCCACTTCTCGGACGCTCACGGGCTCTCGGTCCTCTGCGTCCGCATCGGCAGGGTCACCAAGGACGACCGCCCCCACGATGCCCACGAACGGGCGGTCTACCTGAGCCACCGGGACGTTGGACAGGTCCTTCACAGGTGTATAGACGCGCCGGACGAGCTGAAGTACGACATATTCATGGCGACGTCCAACAACAAGTGGGGCTACCGCGACCTGGAGCATCCGCGTCGAGTCCTGGGCTACGTACCCGAGGACTCGGCGGACGTCTTCGAGTAGCGGAGGGGGTCGAGAGGTTCCAACTCAAGGAGAAGAGTCATGAAGAAGGTACTCGTAACAGGCATGAGTGGGCTCATAGGAGGACTGCTCCGGGGCCACCTGGAGGGGACCGGCGGATACGAGCTCAGCGCCTTGAACCGTCGGCCCGTCGAGGGCGTGCCGTGCCTGCAGGCCGATATCGCCGACCTGGACGCCATCAGGCCAGCGTTCGCCGGTATCGACGTGGTGGTCCATCTGGCAGCCTACACCGGGGAGGATATCGACAGCTGGGAGGGCAACCTCTCCGGCAACATCATCGGCGCCTATAACGTATACGAGGCCGCCCGGCTGGCCGGGGTCAAGCGGGTCATCTTCGCCAGCAGCGGCAACGCCATCAGGGGCTTCTCCTTCGTGGAGCCCTATAAGGCGATAGCGGAGGGACGGTACGACGATGTGCCGGAGGACTTCCAGAAGATCACCCATGAGCAGGTGAGGCCAGAGGGC
>JADFHV010000154.1:0-1847 GCA_022566975.1 Chloroflexota bacterium | reverse complement strand
GAGACGGTGGCGCCCTACGACGCCATCGCGGCAGGCAGGTACGATGAGGTCCCCGAAGGCTTCTCCAAGATCACCCACGAGATGACGTGGCCCACGGGAATCTACGGGGCCGCCAAGGTGTGGGGCGAGGCCCTGGGGCGCCACTTCTCGGACGCCTACGGGCTCTCGGTCCTGTGCGTCCGCATCGGCGCGGTGCGTCCCGAGAACCGCCCCGCCAATATCCACGAGTACTCGGTCTACCTCAGCCACGCCGACATCGTCCAGATGCTGCAGAGGTGCATAGATGCTCCCGACGATCTCAAGTACGACATCTTCTTCGCCCTCTCCAACAACAAGTGGGGCTACCGAGACCTGGAGCACCCGCGCCAGGTCATCGGGTACGTGCCCCAGGACTCGGTCGATTCCTTCAGGTAGGTGAACGAGCAGTACCGGGACTCGAGGAGTTCTGCATGCCTGCGGTGAGCCGCATTCTGGAGCTCGGGTGTGGTCCTGCGGAGCTCTGGGTTAAGAATATCGACCGCGTTCCGTCCGCATGGAGGATCACCCTCTCGGACCTTTCCGAAGGGATGGTCCGCGAGGCGCGACAGAATCTGCAATCGGGCGTGTCGCGTTTCAGCTTCGCCGTCTGTGACGCCCAACGCGTGCCCTTCGATGACGAGTCGTTCGACGCGGTCATCGCCAATCATATGCTCTACCACGTGTCTGACCGACAACGTGCGTACGCCGAGATTCGCCGCGTCTTGAGACCGGGGGGGGCGGCTCTATGCGGCCACAAACGGGTCCAGCCATCTGCGGGACCTCGAGGACCTGGTGGGGCAGGTGAGATCGGAGGTCTCTATGGGACAGGACGAAAGATACGGCAGTCCGTTTCAGCTCGAGACCGGCGGCGAGGAACTGGCTGTGTGGTTCGACGAGGTCGATGTGCGGCGCAACGACGGCAAGCTGACCGTGACAGAGGCCGGACCTCTTGTAGACTATGTTCAGTCTACAACTAGAACACGTCTCGAGCATGACGAGGTAACGGTGTTCAGGCGAAACCTGGAGGACCGACTGTCCGCACACGGTGTAATCAGGATCACCACGGCCGCAGGCATGTTCGTTGCGCGGAAAAATGAGACGCGCTGAAGCGTAAGAGGAACACCCGGGCGGAGTGCGCAGCATGAAAAGCATCGAGATCGACCGCGGTAAGAGGCTCCGGGACGAGCCCCATAAGGGCCACAACCGATGGCACCCCGACATCCCGCCGGTGCTTGAGGTCGAGCCCGGCGAGGAGGTCGTGCTGGAGACCAGGGACGCGTCTGACGGCCAGACCCGGCCAGGTACGACGGTGGCCGACCTTGCACAGATGAGCACCAAGGTCGGCCATCCCCTGACGGGCCCGGTGTACGTCAGGGGCGCCCAGCCGGGCGATCTCCTGGAGATCGAGTACCTGGACATCTCCCCGCAGCCCTATGGCTTCACCCGGTTCGTGCCCGGCCGTGGCTTCCTGCGGGAGGTGTTCACCGAGCCTTATCTGGTCCATTGGGACATAGCGGACGGCTGGGCCACCTCGGCCCAGCTTCCGGGAGTCCGTATCCCCGACGGGTCGTTCATGGGCACCGCCGGGCTTGCGCCCTCACGGACTCAGCTGCAGGAGTGGACGCTGCGGGAGGCGGAGCTCTTCACGGGCGGCCGTCAGGTAGCGAGGGCGATCGTCCCCTTTCTGACGCGTCTCGGCCTGCCGATCGTCTACGACGCCCGCCACGTGGCGGCCGGCACGCCCACGCTGGCGGTCGAGAACATCGAGGGGTACACCCCGCTGCCCGACATGTTCGGCCCGACGGAGGGGCTCTTCCTGCTGCGCGTGC
>JADFHV010000153.1 GCA_022566975.1 Chloroflexota bacterium | reverse complement strand
CCGCCACGTTCCTCTCCCCCGACACCCCGGTCCCGCCCCAGCACGAGGAAAAACGGTGGAGGCTAGTAGACGAGATGGAGGGCCGAACCACCGTAGGAGTCACGCCGAGCACGCTGGCACATTGGCTCTTCTACAGCGGGTTGGTATGCCTGAACTGGGGTGACCGGACCCGAGCCGAGGCGCAATGGGAGGAGCAGCGCCAGCTTGCGCAGCGATCTGATGACGCTATCGTGCATGTCCGCTCTCTTGTTCCCCCAACAGTCTGGGCCTTCATCGACGGGCGCCTGGAGGAGTCTGTATCTGCCGCGGAGCACCTCCACGCTAGAGCCGACGAACTAGGGGCCTTAAGGGCGGGACTGCTCTTCGCTTCGACGGTCAGCTGGCGAGCCCTCCAGTACACAGGCCGAAGCGAAGAGGCGTTGGTTACTTTGTCCGAACTGGAGAGCTCCGGCGAAGGCTTCATATCGGTCAGTCTCTCAAGATTGCCGGCAGTGTTGGCGCACGCCCATCGAGGGCCATCCGAGGAGGCTCGAGAGGTGCTTCAGGGTCTTCTGAGAACGCACCCTTACCTTCTCGAGGATGCAAGTCACACGTTCGTCCTGGATGCTCTGCTACAGATCGCCGTATTGCTAGAGGACCGCGAGTTATGCTCGGTCCTGGCGGAGCGCCTGGCGCCTGTCTCGTCTCTGAGTAGTGTGGGTTTCGTCTGGACGTGCCCGGCGCGTCATCTCGGCGCGGCCGCCGCGCTGCTGGGTGAGCCCGACAAGGCGCGGGCGTACTATCACGAGGCGCTGGAGGCGGCGGCTAAGATTCGCTTCCGCCCCGAGATAGCACTCACCCGCCTACAGCTCGCCGAGCTGCTGCTGGACCACTACCCCGACGAGCGCGCCGAGGCCATGGAGCACCTGGACTTCGCCATCGGCGAGTTCCGCGACATGAAGATGCAGCCTTCACTGGAGCGCGCCGTCGCCCTTCAGGAGAAGACCGCCACGCCAGCAACGAGGCCGACCTATCCCGACGGATTGACCCGCCGCGAGGTTGAGGTGCTCCGGCTGATCGCCGCCGGCAGTAGCAACCGAGAGATAGCCGACGAGTTGGTCTTGAGCGTCCGGACGGTCGAACGCCACATCAACAACATCTACAGAAAGATCGACGCGCGTGGCAGGACAGCCGCGGTCGCCTATGCGCTGACGCACGATATGAACGACCCCACTTAGGACCGCGTAGGTCCCGCCTCGAGCACCCATAAGGCGCTGTTCAGGCGCCTTTTTCTTTTGTCCAAAAATGGGTGTTCCATTTTCCTCATGATGCGTGGTTTCGCGGATGAGCCCACCTCACCTGCACAGATAGCCTGTTAGTCGCCGGGGGATTCGCCGGACGCAGCATGGCCCAGGCCTAACGCACCCGGCGGACTCCCGGCAATCGGAGAAGAGGTTGGCGGTCAGATTGACGCCGTGGGTCGGACGCCGCCTGGAGCTATTCAGTCTTGCAGGCTACCGCTGCCTAGACAGGAGGGCCCGATGGGAAATACAGGCTGAGACAGAAGTCTGAAACGATTCTAATTTCGAATCCCACGAGGAGGATGAGATGCGGAAACTCATTGCACTTCTAATTGTCGTCGCCGTTGGCATGTTAACGCTGCTAGCCTGCGGCGAGTCTAAGGCGCCACCGCCACCTGCGCCCACTCCTACCGAGACGGCCGCGACCGTTGCTGCCGTAGCTGCTGCCCAGTCGACTGCGACCCTCACACCTGTACTGACTGCCGCGCGCACGGCGACACCCAGGCCGACCGCCACACCTGTTCCTACCGCTACCGCCAGCCCACTTGCGCCGATAGAGGGTGTTGTGCCGGAGACGCTCTCGTTCGAGGTCGTGAATCTCGCCGACCTGTATGAGAGTGACGAGGCCGCCGCGGATGTCAGGGTCAAGGGAAAGCTCGTGGAGGTAACCGGCACTGTCTTCCTTGGGGAGACGAATAAGAGCGACGTAGCCTACGTGCTCTTGAGCGGCAGCCAGGGCCGTTTTGTCCAATGCGTCTTCACCGAGCCCGGGCCCAAAGAGCCGTTCTCGGACCTGAGGGTTCTCCGGGTATCGACCGTCAGAGGCATTGTCGAGGGGAAAAGTGAACCTGTGTACGAGCCCGGGATGTTTGGGAGTGTCCGGCGCCCGCTAGCCGACTTGGTAACGCTCAGCGATTGCTTTGTGGTCAAGTAGGCTCTAATCCCTTGTCTCTCCCTAGACGGCGTTCGCTATGGTGGTGGCAGGGACCATAGGGGGCAGGTCGTATCGGGCCCCTGTCGGGGCAGTCGCTGCGTCCTTGATCCACCACTCCCCGGCCCGTACCCGCCGGAACCCGAGCCCGGCCAGATCGAGTTCGTTGAACGAGTCCCGCACGGAGATAGTCGCGTCCGGGTCGCGCTCGACCAGCCATTCGATATCCTGGACGACGCCCGGTTCCGTGCGGACCGAGGCGAGAGCTATAGCACTCAGATAGATGGACGGACGCATCGGCTCGCGTGACCAGACGCCGTCGGTGCGGAAGGTCTCGACACCAAGGGCTCGCGCCGAAGCGTCGTGCCAATCGGCCTCGTTGCGAGCGGATGCTGCGATCCAGCGGTCTATCACCATTCCTCCGGCGCGCCACATCGATCCGCGCATTCTACTACGACCCGCCCCGCGCAAACCGACCACCGTGCCAACGAGGAACTCGATGGCCCGAGGCTATACTAAGTGCTCCGACGGTCAGGATCTTGCCGGGCGCCGTCTCAGACTTCATGCGCCTATCCCCACTTTGCGTCTGCAATCGTGGCCCGTTCTCCTTAAAACCAGGATGAGCCCCTCTGGTATCCTCCCGCGATGTGCAGGACGGTTCCGGAGGCCCAGCGAGACGCTCCGCTGACCAAATACAGGACCGCCTCGCCGATGTCATTTGGGGTTCCAAGGCCCAGTGGGTACTCGCTGGCTCTTGCTTCTCGCTCCTCGGCCGACCAGCCGAAGTCTCTGGACTCCACTGACCCCGGCATAATGGCGTTGACCCTTACACCCTCCCCCGCCACCTGCGCCGAAAAGGCCATGGTAAGTCCCAGGAGCCCGGCTTTGCTGGCGTTATAGGCTGGGGACATGCCTTTGGCTCCCAGACGAGCGGACTGGGAGCTGATGTTGACGATGCAGCCCTTGCTCGCCTTCAGCATCGGCTCTAGAGCTGCTCTGGAACAGTAGAAAACGCCGCTCAGGTTGACGGCGATCGTCCTCTCCCACTCCTCGTCAGGCAGATCCCAAACGTTCCCTCTGGGAGCGTCTATGGCGGCGTTGTTGACCAGTATGTCCAGACGACCGTATTCCTTTAGCGCGAGTTCGACGAGGGCTTGGTCGTCGTGCGATTTACTGGTGTCCATTATCATGGTCACCGCCTGTGCTCCGCTGGTCCGCAACTCGCCCGCGGTGGCCGAGGCATCCTGGATGTCTCCTATTACGATCTTGGCACCGGCTCGCGCGAGCACCAGGGCAATCCCCTTGCCAATTCCCTGTGCGGCCCCCGTGACAATAGCTACCTGCTCGTCGAGTCTCCATGAATCGGGCACGAGACCACCTCCTTGCTCTGAACCTCATAGAGAATACCTCAAAGGGGCACCAGTGTTTCCCACTTCGACCAAACAAGATATCCTTACAGGCGCCATGCCAACCAACGTTCCACCCCAGTACCGTCAAGCGGAAGAGCGGTTCCGCCAGGCAAAGACCGTTCGGGAGAAGATCGCCACCCTCCAAGATATGCTGTCAATAATGCCCAAGCATAAGGGCACAGATCATCTGAAGGCCCAGCTGCGGGCCCGCATGGCTCGCCTTATGTCGGAGTTGGAGGGGCCTTCCCGCGGCCCAGGAGGCGGACGGACCGACCCGTTCTCGTTACTCAAGGAGGGGGGAGGGAGGGCTACCCTGGTGGGGCCCACTAACGTCGGCAAGTCCCTCCTCCTGGCCAAAGCCACCGGTGCACAGACCAGGGTCGGCGCCTACGCCCTGAGCACTCAAGAACCAGTTCAGGGCATGTTGCCCTACAAGGACATCTACATCCAGCTGGTGGACACTCCCCCCATCTCCAGCCCACGGACCCAAAGCCGCCTCTACGGGCTCCTGCGGAACAGCGACGTCTTCGTCGTGGTGGTGGACCTAACACTGGACGCGGTCCCCCAGGTGCGAGCGGTTTTCTCGGAGCTGGAGCAGTGGGGCTTCCGCCTACTGGCGCGCGAAGAGGAAGGGGACGAGGAGGGGCCAGGGCTGGCCAAGCCGACGATCTTGGTAGGCAACAAGGCGGACGTACCAGATTCCCTGGACCAGTTCCAGGAGCTTGACGGGGCCTTCGGACGCAAGTATCCGGTGGTGATGGCGAGCGCTGAGGAGCAGGTCGGGCTGGATGAGCTGGGAGAGGAGATATTCCGGGCGCTGAAGGTGATTCGTGTCTATACCAAGTCACCGCGGGAGAAACTGGAGGAGTTCGTGCGTACCAATCCCCTGGTGTTGCCCCTAGGCAGCACGGTCGCCGAGGCGGCGGAACAGGTTCACAAAGACTTTGGCCGTGGCTTGAAGTACGCTCTGTTATGGGGTCGGTCGGGGAAGTTTGAGAGCCAGCGGGTGGGGCGCCGTCACCAACTCTCGGACGAGGACATCATCGAAATGCACGTCTAGATACGGTCGATCCCTGATGCTCGCCATCAGTCGGTGGTTCCGGCCAGAGGCTCTCTGGCGATGCTCGAGCACGGTAAGTTCATGGACGAAATTGGGCGATACGAAAAGGAGCGCTGGGAAGAGCTGGCGACCGGAAACGTGCAACTCTCTCGGCCAATCCTCGACCTTGACTGCAGTTCTGCCCGCGAGTCGCTCGACCCTCAGATGCGGTAAAGCTCTTCAACGTTCTTCGAGAGCATCGCCACCTGCTCGTCCTGGGTGAAGCCCGAGACGATCTCTGTGTAAGCGTCAACCACTGCACCGTAGGAGCTCCATAACCAGTCGACCGGCCAGTTGGTGGCGAAGAAGCAGCGCTCCACGCCGAATGTCTCGATGCAGTGCAGCACGTACGGCCTGATGCTGTCGACGGTCCAGTTGTTGTCGCCCATTCCGAGGCCGGAGATCTTGCACCGGATGTTGTCGGCTTCCGCGGCGACGGCCATGCCACGCTTCCACTTCTCGAAGTACTCGGCGGACCGCTCCTCGGGAAATCCGGTGTGGTCGACCACGATGACGATGTTGGGGAACCTTGCCGCCAGGCTCCGGAGCTTCTCCATGTCCTGCCACTGGGCGTTCATGCTCGACACCAGGTTGTACTTTTCGAGCAGCGCGAAGCCTCGATGGAAGTCGGGCTCGACGAGATAGTCGCCGTACGAGAAGTCCCGGATGCCTCGCATGTTTGGGTACTGGCGGTGGCGCTCCAGCACCCTCTGGACATCGGGGTCCCTGAGGTCGGCGTGGGCGACGATGCCGTGCGGGAACCCCGTCCGGTCGGCGGCCTCCTGGAGCCACTCGGTCTCCTTGACCGGGTCCTTGGAGCCGATGGCGGCCTGGACGTGGACGGCCTTGGTCACGTTGGCGTTGCGGGTCTCCGCGATGTAGTCTTCGGCCAGATAGTTCCTCTCGGCGAGCCTCTGTATCTGCTCGCCGAGGAACGGGTGCGGGAGGCCGGGCTGCCAGTGGGCGT
>JADFHV010000152.1 GCA_022566975.1 Chloroflexota bacterium | reverse complement strand
CGCCCGCGGTGACCGTCGAGCAGGCCGTGGGGCAGGCCGACCCGACCAACGCATCCTCGATCAACTTCACGGTTGTGTTCAGCGAGGCGGTGACCGGCTTCGACTCCGAGGATGTGACCATCGGCGGGACGGCCGGAGCCACGACGGTGACAGTTGCCGGTGGCGGCACCAGCTACGACCTCACGATCGAGGGGATGACCGGAGACGGCACCATCATCGTGACCATCGCCGCCGGCGTAGCGGCGGATGCGGCGGGCAACGTCAATGCAGCCTCCACGAGCGAAGACAACAGCGTCACCCTGGACGCGACTGTGCCCACGGTAACCATCGAGCAGGCCGAGCAGCAGGCCGACCCGACCAGCGTCTCTCCCATAAACTTCACCGTCGTCTTCAGCGAGCCCGTCGACGGATTCGGTCCCGAGGATGTGGAGCTGGGCGGCACTGCCTTTGGCATAGGAGACACGACGTTGACGGTGACCGGCGACGGCACCACCTACAACGTTGCGGTAGCCGGAATGATCTTCGACGGCACGGTAATCGTCACAATTGCGGCCGGCGCGGCCTCAGACGACGCGGGCAACCTCAGTACGGCCTCCACCAGCGCCGATAACACCGTCGCCTTCGACTCCACGGCGCCCACGGTGTCGGTCGAGCAGGCCGACGGGCAGGCGGACCCGACCAACATCCCCTTCATCGATTTCACCGTCGTCTTCAGCGAGCCCGTGACTGGATTCGCTTCCCGGGACGTCACCCTGAGCGGGACGGCCTTCGGCACCGGAGACGCGATATCGGCTGAGACCGCCGCCGAACCCGCCGCGACGGTTACCGGCGACGGCACGACCTACAACGTCAGGGTAACAGGGATGGCCAACGACGGTACGGTGATCGTCACCATAGCGGCCGGCGCAGTCGCCGACGCCGCAGGCAACGCCAATGTGGCCTCATCGAGCCTCGATAACACCGTCTCCTTCGACTCCACCGCCCCCACGGTAACGATCGACCAGGCCGGCAGCCAGGCCGATCTGACCAACGCCTCCGCCATCAGCTTCACCGTTGTCTTCAGCGAGGCCGTGACCGGATTCGGCGGGTCGGACGTGACCGTGGGCGGAACGGCCGGAGCCACGACGGCCATCGTGACGGGTGGCGGCGCCGCTTACACCGTGGCCGTCAGCGGGATGACCGGCGACGGAACGGTGACCGTCACCATAGGGGCCGGCGTGGCCGCCGATATAGCAGGGAACGCCAGTGTGGCCTCTACCAGTGACGATAACACGGTCACCTTCGACGGCACGTCGCCCGCGGTGACGGTCGACCAGGCCGCCGGGCAGGCAGACCCGACCGACGTCCCGTCCATTGACTTTACGGTCGTCTTCAGCGAGGCGGTGACCGGATTCGGCCCCGAGGACGTGATCTTGGGCGGTGCGGCCGGGGCAACGACGGCGACAGTGAGCGGTGGAGGCCCTGTCTACACCGTAACCGTCACCGGTATGACCGATGATGGGACCGTAACCGCTAGCATAGGCGCCGGTGCCGCCTTGGACGTTGCGGGTAACGACAGTGAGTCCTCCACCAGCGCCAATAACGCAGTCATGTTAGATACGACTGTGCTGGTTACGCCGATGCCGGCGCCAACGTTGACGATGCAGGTCGTCGAGCAGACGTCTCTGCCGTCCTCGGTGTCTACCGGCATTGACGGGTCGGGCCTCGATAACCAGGGTGCTGAGGTTGCGGCCACCGGCCAGGAAGTCGCATGGGCGGTGACTGAGGACGGGGTCCAGATCACGGTGCCGGCATTGCTTGAGGACCAAGAGGGCCTGGAGCTCGTTTCATTCACGGACCCTCAGAGTGGAGTCACGGTCCAGATGGTCCAGACCGCGACAGGCGAGATGAAGCCGGTCATTACCATTCCAATAGCGAGCGAGTCCGGTAGCACCGCCGTCGTGATAAAGGTCACCGCCACCGCCATGAAGGGCACCGGCGACAGCGCGGTGGGCAATGTCGAGAAGATCGAGCTCGAGATCATGCCACAGAGCGTCGACCTCAGCGAGCACGACGAGCGGGTCGGAACGGTGTCGATCGGGCTCGTCGCTGAGATGAACGACCTGCCCGAAGGCGCCTCCATCGACATGGAGATCTCAGACGCTCCGCCGGTGGACGACGCCGACAGCATCTCCTTCATACTTGCGCAGGTGAAGTCGGCCGACGGTGAGGACATCCATATCGGGGAAATCGCCTACTCCATCAACATCGTGAAGAGGGCTGGCATGAACGAGGTCCTGGGCGCCGCTTCCCTGACGTTCACCGTCGGCGGCGCGTGGGTGGAGGCGGTCGGCCTGGAGAACGTGTTCGTCATCCGCGTGTCCGACGAGGGCGAAAGCCAGATTCTCCCTGTGGAGCTGCTGCGGATAGAGGGCGACGCTCCCGGCGTCTATGTGTTCCGGGTTCTCTCCCCTGACGGACTCTCGTCATTCACGATGGTGTCCCTTAGCGCGCCTCCTGCCGCCCTGCCCCTGCTGGCCGGGCCGGCGGCAGCGGTTGACGGCGGGCTGAGCTCGGGCGTGATCCTCGCCATGATTCTCATGCTGGTCATGGGCATGGTCGTGTTGGGAATGGCTGGTCCTAGGGTCGTGGTGGTGGCCAGGAGTGCGATGGCGACGGTCCTGGGTGGTGGGGCTCCGGGCGTTGCCCGGCAGCCGGCCTTCGCTGAACTGGCAGCGCAACTCGCGCGGTGGCAGTACCGGCTCCAGTCCGACCTCCGGCTAGCCGCCGCCATTGCTCGCGTCGCCGCCCACCGGCTTTTCGTCTACCTCGTCACGTTAGACGTGGCCGCCCTCCCCGCCCAGGTCCAGGCCCAGCTCCAGACCTTACTCCAGCTCACCGCCGCCGCCGCTGTCGCCCCGGTCCAACTCATGGCCGTCGCGCTCCGGGCGACCGCCAATGCGTCCCTGCCTGTCCTGGCCCAGCTCCAGGTCTATGTGCAGCTCACGACTGCCAACACTTTCCTGTCGGCCTACGAGCTTCAGGCGACGCTCACCGCAGAAAACCTCGCCGCCCTTCCCGCCCGGCTTCGAGCCTATCTCCAACTCGCCGCCGTCAATATCGTCATCTCGGCCCGTGAGTTCGAGATCCCCGCTGTTCTCATCCGGGCGGCTACGCGAGGGCAGCTGGCCGTGGTCCGGCTCCCGGCTTATCTCCTATTGGCCGGTGCGAGCGCCATCATCTCGGCCCGCGAGCTCGAGACCCCCGACGTTATCGCCCGTGCGGCTACCCGGGGGCAACTGGCCGTGGTCCGGCTCCCGGCTTATCTCCTATTGGCCGGTGCGAGCGCCATCATCTCGGCCCGCGAGCTCGAGACCCCCGACGTTATCGTCCGTGCGGCTACTCAAGGGCAGCTGCTCCTGGCCCGGCTCCAGGCCTATCTCCGGTTCGCAGCTACCAGTGGTTTCCTCTTCCTCTCGATCCTTGGACTCCAGGCCTACCTCAGCACGTTGGACCTGGTGGCCCAGCTGGCCCGGCTCTGGACGTATCTCCAGCTCGCGACCGCCAATGCGTATCTTCGCGTTCTGGCCCTGAGATCAGTCGAGCGCACCGATCTGGCCGCCATGGAGAGCTCCTTTGTGAGTGCCGTGTCAAACCAGATGCGCGTGGCTTTCCTTTCGATTCAGGGCTCGTGGGAGCTCGTCGCCGACGGTTATGTGAAGCATGGGTCCGAGGAGTTCCGGAGGGTCCGCGCCAATATCGACCGGGAGGTCGAGCGATTCAACCTCTTGGTCAATCAGCTGGAGGCCCTGGAACAACTACGAAGCGGGACGGTGGACCTCCAGATCGACCGGCTGCGCGTGGGTGACGCGATCAAGACGATCGGTGCCGAGGTAGCGGCCCTGAACGGGGAGATCGAGATCGGCGAGGCGGATGAGCGGACTCTCGAGAGCTTCATGGAGGTCGACGACCGATGGCTGGCTCGCAGCATCGCGGGCATACACAAGAGTATCAGGGGCCCCGAGTTCGGAGGAATAAGAGGCTACCTGACGGTCTCCTCGGACGATGGGAGGACGAAGGTAACCCTCGACTACCCAGGCGTCCGGTCAGACATCGCGCCGAGGCAAGGGCGACTGAGCCAAGCCGAAAGCGAGGGCCTAGGCGTGAGCTTCTCCTTGGCCTGGCAGGTCGCGAACCTGCACCAGGGAAGGGTCTTCCTTGAGGTCCACCCGGGGATTAGGGACCGGATCACAGTGACCTTCGATCTACCGCTGCACCGCAAGTTGGGTCGGGGGAGGCCTGGGCCGCGCAGGCCCGACGCGGTGGAAGAGTCCTTCTTGCGGGCGCTCTCCCACGAGCTGCGCTCGCCAATGTCGTCGCTTCAGGGTCCTTGGGGTCTCGTCGCTGACGGCTTGGTCAAGCCAGGGGACCCGGAGTTCCCACGGGTACGTCGCTCTATCGACCATGGTATTCGCAGGTTCATGGCGCTGGCAGAAGACCTGGAGGCAGTGGCGCTGCTAGGGACCAAGAAGGTCTCGCTCAATATCGAGCGTGCACAGGTGAGACGCCTCCTCTATGAGGTCGTGGAGTCGCTTCAACCGACCGTCGCGGTGAGGCAGCAGTCCGTCCAGGTAGAGCAGGAAACCCCGGCGGTCACGCTCGATGCCGACCGGATATGGCTGACTCGCGCGATCAGGAGTCTGGTCACCAGCGCTAGTATGCGCGGACCGCTCGGCGGCGGTATTCGACTGACCGCGGAGCACATCGGTCATCACGTCCGGATCATAATGAGCTATCCGCAGCTCAAGGTCTGGCCAGTGGACGTGGACGGCTCACGGCAGCAGACGACTTTCGGCATCGTAGGTCCTAGTGACCAGGGGGACCTCGGCCTTTCGCTGTGCAGGAGAGTCGTGGCGCTCCACGGAGGAAGGCTCGCACTGCACGTATCGGAGGAGGAGGGTGCCGTTGCCATCATAGAGCTACCTGCTCAACGTAGCTGAGGATTGATGTCGGCAACTGCCGATTCAGGATGTCTTATTGACAGTTGATACATGCCAAAAGAAGTTGATGATCTAGCTAAACAGCTGTCCGGCCAAGACCCGGGTGTGCGAGCCGAGAATCACCATCGACGGCGTACTCAGCGAGATTGAGACCCGTCAGTGAAGCCACCTGTGGCCAGCTCGCCGAGAACGTCCAAGCGATACGCTTGATCGTGGAATCGCTTGATGACTGTCTCGTTCTCCTCCAACGTCGCTGTATCCTCCAGCACGACGACTGATGAGCTTGGTTCTGGAAGCGTCAGCCCGGAGCTGTATGCCGGCCGATACGTGAAGCCAGCGGGGCAGAGGGCCCCTATGCCGATTCAAGTTCAGGCGCCCTTTGACATCTCGATTGGGGTAGACTAGGGTCTCACTGGGCGCGAGACCTGAACCCTGCCGAGGAGCGACACCCCATGGGGAAACCGGGCTACCTTTTCGCTCTATGCTGTGCCGTCGTGACGCTTGGGGCTCTGACGGCCTGCTCCGGGGGCTCCGGGGGCGACGAAGGGGCGTCGGCACTGGCACTGGATGAGGGTGTGCCGATGAGTATCGTGGTAACCAGCTCGGTGTTCTTGGGTGGGGAGGCCATCCCAGGCAAGTACACCTGCTACGGCCTGGACCAGTCGCCTCCGATTTCATGGACCGGCGTACCCGAGGGCGCCAAAAGCCTGGCAAT
>JADFHV010000151.1:3631-5699 GCA_022566975.1 Chloroflexota bacterium | reverse complement strand
CCGATCATAGCCCTGCTGGGTGAGGGGACCTTCCTCATGAAGGACGAGATAGCGGCTGCCACCATTGGGTTGGGCTTCCCCCCCGTGAGTGAGCTGCTCGCCACGGCCGTGGCCAACGGCACTTCCATACGCATATGAGGGACCTGAGCTAACGCCCGTGGGGTGACCGACCAGGACTTGGCCGGTAAGAACGCGACGAGGATTGGTCCGCCGGACTTCGCCAACCTGATGGCAGACGCCGACAACGTGGTCAGCCTCTAACGGGCTCATGAAGAATGGGGGCTGACACCGCGAACAGTTAAGGACGTGAGAGGGGCAGGTCCGTGACTTACCCTGCGTCGTCTCATGCGGTAACGGCGACACCCATAGACCCACTCGACGTGGAACCTTCCCGCTAGAAGGGCAGCTCCTGCCCCACGCCCCTCTCGCGGGCCATCTCGTACACCCTGGCGCCGACGGCGATGTCCTCTAGGGCGAGACCCTGGGACTCGAACAGCGTGATGTCGTCGTCCCCCGTCCGGCCGGGCGTTCTGCCCGCGATAACGTCGGACAGGTTGCGGACCTGCTCCCAGCGGATCATGCCTCGTTCTATTGGGTAGAGCAGATCGCCGCACTCCAGTTTGGCCTGCTCCACGTCGTCGGTGACGACCACATCGCAGCGCCCGACGGCTTCGTCGTCGAGCTCGCGGCGCATCCAGTGGTTGGAGCCGGCTGCGTTGATGTGCGTGCCGGGGCTCAGCCACGGGCCTTCTAGGACGGGCCTCGACGAGCTGGTAATGGTGACGACGACGTCCGAGTCTCGAGCGCACTCCTCCGCTGACTCCACCGCGGCTACCTCCACTCCCAGCTTCGCGCTCATGTCCTCGGCGAATTCTTCACGACGCTCCCGGGTCCGGCTGAAGACGCGAGCGCTCCGGACCTCTCGCACACGGCAGACTGCCTCGAGCTGAGCGCGGGCCTGATAGCCCGCGCCGATGACGCCGACCGTGGACGCGTCCTCACGGGCCATGTATTTCGTGGCGACTCCACTGGCGGCGCCCGTCCGCACCTGCCCCAGGTCCGCCGCCTCCATCACGGACAGGAGCTCTCCCGTCTCGCTGCTGCACAGGTGCAGGTAGAACCTGACCGGGTTGCCGCGGGTCGCCGCGTAGGCCTTGTGTCCCATTACACCCAGGCCTTGGGAGGCGGCCGACATGAAGTTAAAGGGGCCGCCCGGCAGGCGGATCCGAGACCGCGGACTGTTGGTGGCCTTGCCCTCGGCCTGAAGTCGGAACCCCTCTTCCACCGCCTCGAGGGCCATATCCATGGTGAGCAACCCGCTCACGTCCTTCTCCGTCAGAAAAAGCGCCAATGCCGGTCCTCCGAGTCAATTCTGAAAAGGAAGTCTAGCACGTATGTAGCCACGGGCGAACCCGGAGAGGCTGTAGGCATGCAGCGTAGGTCCATGGTTCGACAAAGCCTGTCCTGAGTCTGCCGAAGGGCTCACCACGAACGGGAATAGTACCGTTCGCCCTGAGCTTGTCGAAGGGGCCGGATCACCTTGCTGATGGTGGGCTCGGCCTTCAGGCCGACCCGCGACACGCTATTTACCGGGGAATGACAATAAAAAGTTCGGTCCCGATGTCATTCCGAGGAGTCCCCGACGAGGAGTCTGAGGCGGGGTCTCGTTGCTCTGGCCGGAACTCGAAGCTCGTCATGGGCCGGAGCCCAGGGTGTCGCGAAGCCCCTCAACCTCCCCAGATTCCTCGCTCCTCCGATATACATACCAGAGTTTCGATGCGTCTATTCGCTCGGAATGACACAACGCGATGCAGTTCACCGGTACGGGATAGGCGTAGTGCCAGCGTGCGGTCCCAAGCGATGCTCTCATACGGTGTTGAGACGCCGCCCGTCCTCATTCTTCAGGGCACGGGAGGCAGCTACCGTCATTCTGAGGGAGCGCAGCGACCGAAGAATCTAAGGGCAACCGATTCCAGTCGGCCCTGCGCACCGCCAGTCAGGCGGGCTTGTCCTCCTTGCTCTGCTGGGCGCGGCGCATGATGATCCGCTGAAGGGTCCGCACCGTCCG
>JADFHV010000151.1:0-3621 GCA_022566975.1 Chloroflexota bacterium | reverse complement strand
CCGCTGGGGTTGCTGTATGTGGCTGCAGCCGCGCGCGCGGCCGGTTACACCGCCGCAGTGTACGATGGCACGTTCGACAGCGGGCCGGACGATTTTGCCCGCGCGCTGGCCGACTTCCGGCCTGACGTAGTGTTGTTCATGAGCCTGATCACGCTGCGGCCCACCACGCGCATCTTGCGCCGCTTCCTTCGCTTGTCCTCTCGACGCTCGCCCTTCGTCCTGTCTTCAGCCATGATGTCCGTCCATCCTAGCGTGTCAGGACCCCACCGCATGTAGAAGTCACCCTAGCAGCCTGACGGCCGAAGAATCAAATGAGATACGGACCTCGCCACCGTCCTGGGCTTGTACGGCCGGGCCGTCGTCCGGCACCCTGCAGGAAAGGTCGCCGCCGCTGGTCCGGACTGTCAGCTCGTACTCACCACCGCGGAACACCCGCTCGACGATCTTGCCATGAAACGTATTGGGACCTGAGGCCGGGCCGTCCGCGCGCACCTCTATCGCCCGTTCATCGATGAGCAGCGACACCTCATCTCCCTCCTTCGCGACGGCGCCGTCCGGTCTCCCGGCGCGGATGGGGCCCAGAACGCAGTCTATCTCGAGGAGCTCTCCCACCCTCCGGAGCGTTCCTCGAAAAATATTCTTGTATCCCAGGGACCGGGCGACGAACTCGTCCTTCGGGCTGTCGAACACCTCCTGCGGCGTTCCGGTCTGGACGATCGTGCCCCTGTTCATGAAGGCCAGACGGTCGCCCATGGCGAAGGCCTCGTCCCGGTCATGGGTGACGTAGATAGAGGTGACCCCCACCTCCTTGAGAATCGCCCGCACCTGGACCTGGAGAGAGTCCCTCAGGGCCCTGTCCAGGGCGCCCAGGGGCTCATCGAGCATGAGAAGGAGCGGCGCCGGCGCCAGGGCTCGGGCCAGCGCGACCCGCTGGCGCTCACCGCCCGAGAGCTCGTGGACCCTGCGCCGGCCGTACTCCCTCAGGTCCACCAGGGCCAGCAGCTCGTTGACACGGCGCTCCACTCCCTCTCGGGGCAGCCGCTGCATTCGGAGGCCGAAGGCGACGTTGCCGAAGACGTCCATATGCGGGAAGAGGGCAAGGTCCTGAAACATGAGGCCGAACCCTCGCCGCTGAGGAGGAAGCCCGTCCTGAGAGCGCCCATCGAAGGTCACGGTCCCCGCGTCCGGCTCCTCGAGCCCGGCGATCAGCCTGAGCAACGTGGACTTGCCGCACCCGCTGGGGCCCAGCAGGCAGACGAGCTCGCCCCGCTCGACGGTCAGCGACACGTCCTGCAACGCTGTCACCGTATCGAACGACTTCGATACCCCCTCTATCTCCAGCAGCGGCATCAGAAGGCGCCCACGCCTCGGTACCGGAACCTCTCGATGGCGATGAACACCACCGCGACCACCGCCATCAGCAGGCTGCTCATGGCCAGCGCCTCGCCGAGCTTCTCACCGCCGGGCTGGGACAGCAGCCTGAAGATGGCAACGGGCATGGTCGTAAACTCGGGGCGGACCAGCAGCAGGGACGCCCCGAACTCACCCATGGAGATAGCGAAGGCGAAGGTCGCGCCCACCATCAGCGCCCTCGATACTATCGGGAGGTCGATCAATACGAAAGTACGGACGGGCGAGGCGCCGAGCATCGCCGCGGCCTCCCGCAGGTTGGGGTTCACTCCGCGCAGCACCGGCAGGATGCTCCTGATGACGAAGGGATAGGCCACCAGCGAGTGAGCGATGACCAGGATCACCCATGAGGCGCGAAGGTCCACCGGGGGGCGGTTCAGCGATATGAGGAAGCCGTAGCCCAGTATGACGGCGGAGACTCCCAATGGCAGCATAAAGAGCGCGTCGGCAAAGCCCGTCCCCCGGCGGCCTCCCCTGGCCAGGAAGTAAGAGACGATGGTGCCGAGCACCAGAGAGATAACCACGGTAGCCAGGGCGAAGCGGAGCGAGTTCCACACGATGGTCAGCGGCGACAGGAAGAAGTACGAGTCCCTCTCGTTGGAGAAGAGTCCCGTGAAGTGGCTGAGGGAGTAGCCGCCTCCCACCGAGAGGGCCCGCTCAACCAGCGCCGCCAGCGGTGTCAGAATGAGCAGCAGCGCTACTATCATCGTACCCAGGAATATCCGGTCGCCCCTGTGAAGCCTTCGCGAGAGAGCCACCTCCTGGGGTTTCAGGTCGAGCCGGGATGTGCTCCGCGCCTGGAACCGGGTGTAGAGGAGCAGGAAGAGGTACGTGAAGACGAGCTGTACCACCGATAGGGCCCCCGCGAGTGGCAGCCGGAAAAGCTTGGCCGTCAGCTCGTAGATGGCCACCTCCAGCGTCGCAAACTGCGAGCCGCCGAGGACCAGCACCACGCCGAAGCTGGTGAACGAGAAGATGAAGGCCAGCAGCGCGGACGAGGCGATGGCCGGTAGCAGCAGCGGTAGGGTCACATGGTAGAAGGTACGCAGTCTTCCCGCGCCCAGTACCTTGGCCGCCTCCTCCAGGCCGGGGTCGAGGTTGGCCCAGAAAGCCGAGACGATGCGAACGACGATGGAGTAGTTGTAGAACGCGTGCGCCAGAAATATGGCCGTCAGGGTGTTGGTTATCCTCAGCGGGGGAGAGTCGAGGCCGAAGATGTCCATCAAGAGCTCGTTGGCGACGCCTCTCGGGCCGAAGAGGGCGATGAACCCCATGGCCACCACAATCGTGGGCATGACGAACGGGACCGTTGACAGGGCCTTCAGGAGTGTCTTGCCCGGGAAATCGTACCTGGCGAAGAGATACGCGGCCGGCAGACCAACAGCCAGCGTCAGCAGAGTGGATACCAGGGCCTGCCAGACGGTGAACCAGATCCGGCCGAGGTAGTAGGAGTCTCCCAGCAGCGTCCTGAAGGGCCCGAAGTCAAGGACGGACTCTCCGCCCAGGCTGCGGCTCAGGATGGCCGCCAGCGGGTAGAGGAAGAAGAGGCCCAGGTAGACCAGCGGCCCCAGCAACAGCAGACGGCCGACTCTCAACGACGGCTCCCAGGAGGCGACGCCGTGCCTGGCGACCTCTGACCGATGGCGGCTACCATAGCCCGCGCGGCTTCTGCCGGCCGCAGGGCTCGGAGGATGGCCCCACGCACGGCGGCTCCGGCTGCGCCCGCTTCGATAACGGGACCGTCGAGAGCCATTATCCTCTCCCCCGCGGGACGGCGGGGATTTATCGCATTATCCTCTCCCCCGTCCCACGGGGGAGAGTTAGAGAGGGGGCTGAATCTCACCGTTGACGGCGCTCTACCGCAGCACTACCTTCGTCCAGGCGTCGATCCACTCCTCCCGCTTGTCGTCGATCGTCGCGGGGGTGATGTCCGCCGGCAGAGTGGGGACCTGGGCGAACTTGAAGAAGTCAGGGACCTGGGCCTGGCCGTTGACCGGGTAGACGAACATCTTGTCGGGAAAGTCCTGCTGGAAGCTCATGCCCAGCACGAAGTCTATGAACTTCTGGGCGAGCTCCACGTTGTCGCTGCCCTTGAGGATGCCGATCCCCTCGATCTGAAGAAACGTTGCCCGGTCCACCAGGACGTTGCCCGTGGGCGCCTCGCTCAACGGCTCCTCGGAGAAGAAGACCTCGGCGGCCGGGCTGGTGGCG
>JADFHV010000150.1 GCA_022566975.1 Chloroflexota bacterium | reverse complement strand
CCATCGACGTAACTTCACTGACCCGCTGTAATACTAACCTTTGATGAAAGCAGAGAAGTAGGGGTAAACTCAATCCAGGCTGCTGATAAGAATGCTTGAAACTGTACTGCTGGCTCAATCCTGATAAGATGTGAGCGCAAGATTTCCTTACCAACAAGTAGGAGGGGCAGCTATGCTTATCGGCAGCGACGCGCACCAATACGAATGGATCGAAAAGTGGGCGAAGATTCCCGATACCGAAACCGCGAGAACGGGCTGGGCGCATCACGATATAGCCGTCAGCGAGACCGGAAGCATCATCGCGTTTCATCAGGCAGACCCCACTGTGCTTGTGTTCGACGCCGACGGTAACCTGACTCGCCATTGGGACGCCACGGTGCAGAACGCGCACGGCATGTCAATCGTCAAAGAGGGTGATGAAGAATACCTGTGGATCGCGGACAACGGGGCCAAGAGGCAGGCGAGCCTGGGCTACGACTACCCTCCGGGCCCCCGGAAAGGCCAGGTCCTCAAGACGACCCTGGACGGTCAGACAGTCATGAGCCTCGATCGGCCCGAACTCGAAGTCTACCGAGAGCAGGAGTACTCGCCTACCTGGGTGGCGGTGAACGAGGAGCGACACGGAGGCAATGGGGACGTCTGGGTCGCGGACGGGTACGGGGCCAGCCACGTTCACCGGTACGACAGGTCCGGCAACTATCTCTCCAGCATAAACGGTGAGGAGGGTAACGCGGGCGCCTTCGACTGCCCTCACGCCATCTTCGTGGACAGACGCCGAGGGGACCCTGAGCTCTACGTCGCCGACCGGAGCAACTCGAGGGTCCAGGTCTACGACATGGACGGGCGGTTCGAGCGGGCCTTTGGCACCGACTTCCTGACCAGCCCCAGCGGCTTCGCCACGCACGGAGACCAGATGATAGTCGCGGAGCTGCGGGCCCGCCTCGTCGTCCTCGACGCGAACGACGGGCTGGTGTGCTACCTGGGAGACAACGAGCAGGTCTGCGACGTAGCAGGCTGGCCCAACAACCGGAACGAGGCCGGTGAGGTGGTCCCGACCTCACTCCTTGAGCCGGGCAAGTTCAACAGTCCTCACGGGATGGCGGTGGACGCCGACGGCAACATCTACGTGGCCGAGTGGCTGATCGGCGGCAGGTTCACCAAGCTGGTCAAGGTCTAACGGGCAGTGTCCCGCTGGCGGATGGGTCTTTTGTCCTCCCATCCCCTGCGGGAGGAATCTGAAGACGCGCGGCGATGGCACGCCTCATAAACGCATCCCCACCCCAGATTCCTCGTCGCCCAGACCTGTCTCCCATTCGTAGCGGCCAGAGGCTCCTCGGAATGACAACGGTCCGCTGTCTCCGTAGGGGCGGGTTTCAAACCCGCCCTTACTCACGGCCGTGCGCCCCTAGTGGCCACCCGGTGGTCGCAGTTCGACCGCTTACCCCTTCTGGTAGATCTGGAGCCGGTGGCGCGCGCTCTCGGTCACGTACATCCGCCCGTCGCCGTCCAGCTTTACCGACACCGGGCTCCAGAAGTATGGCTCGGTCTGCGCCGAGACGTCGTGGGGCGTGGAGAGATGGGGAGGTAGCTCGGGCACGAGGTCCGCTATCTCCCGGGTCTCGCTTTCGTCCGGGTTCACGGCTAAGAACTCATTCGCCCACTTGGAAAGCGTCGCCTGGCCCCTGAGCCCGAGCGTGAAGCCGCCGTCGGGTGCCAGGACCTGCACCCGCTCGTTGCCCCAGTCGGCCACATAGATGTATCCTTCCGGGTCCACGGCGACCGACGACGGCCTGCTCAGCTGTCCGTCGCCACCGCCCGACTCACCGTAGCTCGCCACGAACTCGCCGTCGGGCGTGAACTTCTGGACGCGGTCGTTGCGCCAGTCGGCGACATACACCTGGCCCTGCGAGTCCAACGTGATGCCCCAGGGCATGTTGAACTGTCCGGTGCCCTGGCCGAGCCCACCCCAACCTGTTAAGTGGCGCCCGTCGGCGCTGAATTTCTGCACGCGGTGGTTGTGCTGGTCAACCACGTAGACGTTGTCGTCCTCATCGATGGCGATGCCGGCGGGGCCGTTGAGCTGCCCCTCATCTTCGCCGAAGGAGCCCCAGGTGTCCAGGACCTTGCCCTCGGTATCGAAGACCGTAATCCGGTGGTTGAGCTCGTCGGTGATATAGAGGCGCTCCCGGCTGTCGAAGGCCATCGCCACCGGCAGGCGCATCTGGCCTTCCCCTTCGCCGTAGCCGTGCCCGAACTCACCCAGATAGTCCTCGTCCAGGTTCAAGATGCCGACTCGTATGGCCACCCGCCGCGCCGGGTCGCACCGGTTCAGGACGAATATGCGGCCGTCCCGGCTGGTGGCGGAGTCGTAGGGGCTGGTGAACCCCCGGCCGTTCAGGCCGTTGTTGACGATGCCGATGGTCTTGACGTACTGGAGAGGAAAGCTCTCGGTCCTCACTGTGTGCCTCCGGAACGCCTGTGTCTCGGTGCGAGGTATCCTGGGGGACGGCTAACCCCGGACTTCAGTCCGGGGGAATCGCACTCCAGACACTGCAGTGTCTGGTCTCTCTCAGGTTGAAGCTGACTGCTGACTGCTGACTGCTGACCGCTACTTCACGCCCTCTGGTACTCGCGGGTGGAGGCCACCATCCTCAGCATGTCGCCCACCCGATGCTCAGCGTCATCGCCGGCCTGGTGGCCGGTCAGCGTGACGTCTCCCTTGTGCACGGCGAACTCGACCAGAGAGGCGTGGGCATCGCTCCCGACCGGTATCGGTCCCATCAGGTCCAGGCACCGGTCCACCAGCTCCTCAGGAGACAGGGTCCCGCCATTCTCGGTGGCGAGTCGTTCGATGATGGCCCGCACGCCGGGGCTCTTGACGTCGCTCAGCTCCTTGGCGGCGAAGTTCACCCGCTCCACCAGAGCGCCGCTGTCGACCCACTCGTCGCCTTCGTGCCAGCCTTCCACGGTCGGCGGCTGCAGGAGACCCTGGCCCATGAAGAACGCCTGCTGCGCGAGCTGGTTCACCTCCAGGGTCGGGGACTGATAGGCCCCGGCCATCCGGACCGCGCCCACGATCAGCTCGACCGGGCCCTTCATCCTCGCGAAGCGGGCCTTTTCGGACTTGAAATACTCGGTGTTGAAGAGGGTCCTGAGCACCCCGCGTATCTCGAATCCCGAGTCGAAATAGGACTTCATCATCGTCTGGATGGCCCTCTCCCCGTCATCATCCACCTCGTCGGCGGCGAAGTACTGGAACAGGCGGGTGCAGACGAAGCGCGCCGTGGCCTCCTGCCGCGCTATGATGCGGACGATGTCCTCACCGTTGAACCGTCCCGTCTCCCCCAGGAACGTCTTCTCCCCATCATCGTGGTCGTAGTCCCGATACCCGAAGTGCCAGGCGATGCGGCTGTAGGGCCAGATGGAGTCCTTCATCGCCCGCACAGACATGTACTCGACGTTCCCGAGTGTCCAGCCGGTAAAAGCCCGGGCAGCCTCTTTTATGTCGTCCTCGGTGTAGTTGCCGATGCCCATGGAGAAGAGCTCTAGGAGCTCCCGGCCAAAGTTCTCGTTGATCGCGCCTTTGTGGTTGTCGTTGTTGTCGAGCCAGATGATCATCGCCGGGTCTTTGGACAGCTCGATCAGCAGCTCCCCGAAGTTGCCCAGGCCATGGCGCCGGAACGTTTCGATCTGGTTCATCAGCGTCCGGGCCTGGTTCAGCTTCGAATAGCCGGTAGCGAACAGGCCGTGCCAGAAGAGAGCGATCTTCTCCTCCAGCGGGCACCTCGTGGTGACCATCCGGTACATCCAGTACGCGGCCGACCCATACAGGTCGCGCATCTCACCCTGGTCGGGGTGATAGCGGCGGATGATGTCATCGGGCATGTTCTGAGGATCGTCGGGGTCAAGGAGCTCCTCGACCGTCGCCTCGTAGCCCTTGGCGACGTACTCCTCGAGCTCGGCCCTGGTGGCGCCGAAACCGGCCCGCCGCATCAGGTGCGCCATCAACGCGATGTCCTGGCTAGCCATGTCGTCTCCTTTGAGATAAGCGGACTGGGTGGTGCTTCGTGGGTCGACGGCCTCGGTCGGGCGGTTCGCGAACCGCCCCTACGTCACGGACCATCCTAGGTTACGGTGAGGATGGTCCCGTCTAGAGAAAGTCGGTCTGGTCGAAGCTGCCGTTGACGATGGGCGCCGCCTCCAGCTGTAGCCCGCGCTCTAGGATCGTGGAGTAGGTGCTCCGGAAGTCGTTGTTGAAGCGGAGGTCCCCCTCCAACTGGTCTTCCTCTTTGAGCGACGGGTACTCTCCGTACATCCCTCCCTTTACCTCGCCGCCGATGACGAAGGCGACGCCTCCGGAGCCGTGGTCGGTGCCTGACCCGTTGTCCCTGATGCGCCGGCCGAACTCGGAGAATACGAAGATGATGGCGTCGTTCTCGCGACCGTGCTCCTTGAGGTCGTCGTAGAAGTCGCCCACCGCTCCCGACACCTCGTCCCACAGCTTCGCGTGGCTCGCCAGCTCACCGGAGTGGGTGTCGAAACTACCGTGCTGTGTGTAGTAGATGCGCGTGCCCAGGTCGGCGAACATGACCTGTGCGACACTCTTGAGGCTCTGGGCCATCCCGTCGGCGGCGTACTCCACGCCGGAGCTGTACTTCTCCGGCGCCGTTCGCAGTATGTCCGCACCCTTGAGGGCGTCGGTACCCGTCTGGCCCAGGAAGTCCATGACGGCGTTCTTGCCTCGCTCTCCGCCGTACATCTTCGCGAAGGCCTCGAGGGCGTACTTCCTGAGCCGTTCGTCCTCTATGTCCGGGAACAGCCCATAGGTCTCCAGGTTCCCCACCGAGGCTACGGGGACTCCCCGCACGCCGAGGGCACGAGGCAGCCCTCGCCCGAAGTTCACGCCCGTGAGTACGTTCTGCCCTTTCGGGTCCAGCTCCCTTATGGCCCGGCCCAGCCAACCCTCGGTGCCGATGTCGTCTGGCTCGGCCGTGTGCCATATGTCCATGGACCGGAAGTGAGACCGGTTGGGGTTTGGATAGCCGATGCCGTTGAGGACAGCGACCTTGCCATCGTCCCACAGACGCTTGATAGAGCCCATGTGGGAGTTGAACGCCAGCCCGTTTCCCAAGGGCAGGACATCGTCCTGCTCTATCCTGACCGTTGGCCGAAAGTCGTAGTAGAGGCCCTCCTCGTAGGGCACGACGGTGTTCAGATAGTCGTTACCCCCCGACAGCTGGATCACCACCAGGTTCTTCTTGCCGTTCTTGCTGCCGTTGCCGGACGCCATCGCACGCCTCCTCGTCGACTGTCGCTCGAGTAGTCGTACCAATTTACAACGAACCGCGACCCACGGCAAGCCCACCGCCCGACACATTGCCCGACCACCTTGAAAGCCGGCAGCCGCCCCGCCTTGAATCGCCTCCCACCCGGTGCTAGCATGGCGACGCCATGCAGACCATCGCCAGCCGCGGCAACTACTCCTACGTGATAGGCCCGTACCGCGAGCCGGTCGCCACGGTCAAGCCCGGCGAGACCTTCGCCGTCGAGACGGCGGACGCCTTCGAGAACAAGATCGACTCGCCCAAGGCCGACATCACCAAGCTGATAAAGCTCCCGTACGTCAACCCACTGACCGGCCCCATCTATGTCGAGGGCGCCGAGAAGGGCGACACCCTGGCCGTCACCATCGACTCCATCGAGGTGGTCC
>JADFHV010000149.1 GCA_022566975.1 Chloroflexota bacterium | reverse complement strand
GGCGGCCGCTCCTTGGTCTGGCCAAGCTGACGGCTGACCTCGTTTCGACGCGCACGCAGCCCATCGGCCTCAACGATGACCGAGCGCCGTCGGACGTCCAGCTCCAGGGCGCGGTCGATGGGGGCCTCTTCCCCGCGTCTCCTGAGGGCGTCTTTGACGCGGTCGGGCTCGTTACGTAATAGCTCGATGCTTATCAATGGACCGTCTGTCCTGTGTGGATGCTGCCCGGCGTCTGCCGGCAGTGCGGACATGGCGCTTGACCAGTCAAGATACAGCCAGTATTCTATGCTGCCGAGGCACCCCTAGCAACCGTCTTCCCGTCTAGCTCCGCCGGGGCACCGCCTGTCGCAGCCCATTCAATGTCCAATTCACACACGAAGGTCCACCCCGCCGCGGAGCAGTTGATCTCCGTGCCCAGGGCGCATCTGGCGCTGGAGCTGCGCCAGGACGAGGCTGGTGTCGTGCTCTTGCACGAGGGGAAGCCGCTGGTCGAGTGCCCCCTGACCCGCGAAGGCATGATCGCCGCCGGCTTCTTGGCCGAGGCCTTGGGAGCGAAGGTGCCCGCCCTTGGGGAGACGCTCCAGGTGCGGGTTTCCACAGGTGTGCTGTTTCGCGCCGTCTCCATCTCCGAGCTTGACTTCGGCAAGGAGGAGTCCTACGTCCTCCTCCAGCGATTGCTGGAGGAGGCCGCCACGCAGCGACGAGGGTCCAGCGACGCCGTCTAGCACGCGGATTCGACGGGCTCGGCACTGGCCACGCCACGTTGATTTGCCAGGAGCATGTCTCTATAATCGTTCCGACCTCTGTTCGTACCCACAGCCATGCCAATTGACTACTCGACGCTCTTGCCTGGGCAGGAGATATCCAGTCAGACATATACACTCGACTCCACGGCGGTCTCGAAGTACGCGGAGGCCGTGGGCGACGATTCCGCGTTGTGCAGGGACGACGATGGCCGTGAGCTGGTGCCGCCCATGGCGGTCGCCGCGCTGAGCCTCCGGGGAGTCGTCAACGATCTCGCTATCCCCGGCGGGACCCTCCACGCCGGGCAGGAGTTGGAGTTCAAGAACCCCGTGGCCGTGGGCGAGGAGCTGGCGTGCAGGGCCACTCTTCTTCAGAACTCCGTGCGTGGTGAGTGGCGCTTCATGGTAGTCCGGTTGGACGTCGAGGATGGGACGGGCCGGGAGGTTATGGCCGGTAAGAGCACAATAATGCTGCCGGCATGAAGCGCGTGAGAGAGGGCGACACTCTGCCGAAGGTCGAAAAGACGGTCACCCAGGACCGGATCGACAGGTACGCCGAGGCCTCGGGAGACTTTAATCCTATCCACGTTGACCAGGACTTTGCCGCGGGGTCTCACTTCGGCGGCACCGTCGCTCACGGGATGATGGTAGCTGCGTCTATCTCCGAGATGATGACTGCGGCGTTTGGGACAGACTGGCTGCGATCAGGTAGGCTGAAGCTCAGGTTCAGGGCCCCGGTCTTGCCCGGAGACACCGTGAGAGCCTTCGGCGCCGTCAAGCGGGTCCGCCAACTGGACGGTGCGACCGAGGTGGCATGCTCAGTCGGCGTACGCAGGCAGAACGACGAGTCCGCTGTCACGGGGGACGCCACCGTAACCCTGGCATCTGCCGGTAGCACAAGCTGACAGGGAGGAGGCTTCTTGGCAAGTAGTGGCAAGCCCATCAGAGTCGCGGTGGACGCCATGGGAGGCGACTTCGCCCCGGGCGAGATCGTCGCAGGCGCGGTGCAGGCCGCCAGGACGGGTGGAGTGCATGTGCTGCTGGTGGGCGACCCTGAGCAGGTACAGGCCGAGCTGGCCAAGCACGACGCCGAGCGGCTTCCCATCAAGGTGGTCCCGTCCGAAGGAGTGGTCCAGGAGGGCGAGCCACCGGCCCAGTCGCTACGTCGTAAGCCTCGCTCCTCCATACTGGTCGCTACGGGGGCGGTGAAGCAGGGGCATGCCGACGCCTGCGTAAGCATGGGCTCCACCGGAGCGGCTATGGCGGCGGCCGCCGTCGTACTCGGCATGATCGACGGGGTCGACAGGCCGGCGCTCGGCGGCCCGGTAATAGGGCTCGCGCCGCGCACCATCGTCATCGATATCGGGGCCAACCTGGACTGCCGGCCCGAGCAGCTGTTGAGCTTCGCGGTCATCGGAGATGTCTTCGCCCGTCAGCTGTGGGGCGTCGACCGCCCGCGCGTCGGAATGCTAAGCGTCGGCGCTGAGTCCGGTAAGGGCAATCGACAGGTCCGCGAGGCGTCCGAGCTCATCGCCAAGGCCGGGCTCAATTTCATCGGCAACGTTGAGGCCGATGACCTGCCGCAGAACAAGGTGGATGTGGTGGTGTGCGATGGGTTCGTCGGGAACGTTGTCATGAAGCTCACCGAGGGTCTGGGGAACGCCCTCTCTGACCGTCTGCGCGGCAGGTTTGAGAGCAAGATTCCCGGGACCGGCCTGGAGGAGCTGTTACGCGAGGTGTACGAGGTGAGCGCGGCCGCGGAGACTCACGGGGGCGGCCCCCTCTTCGGGGTGAACGGTGTAAGCGTCGTCGGTCACGGTCGCGCCAAGGCGAACGCCGTTGAGCGGGCCATCGGGACCGCCAAGCGTACCGTCGAGACCGGCTTCATCTCCAAGGTGAACGGTGAGCTCGCCAAGGTACGGGCTACCGTGAGTGACTAGGCGGAGCACGAGCGGGTTTACCGCGACAGCGTCAGGAGGGGAATCGGTGGATTCGGGTATCGAGGGCAAGGCCGCCCTGGTTACGGGCGGTTCCAGGGGAATAGGTAGGGCTGTGGCCCTCAGACTCGCTGAGAGAGGCGCCAAGGTCGCAGTCAACTTCAACACCTCGGGCGAGTCCGCCGAAGAGGTGGTCTCGACCATCAAAAAACGGGGTGGGGAGGCCTTTTCCGTCCACGCCGACGTTAGCCGTCTCGACCAGGTGGCGCAGATGGTCGACAAGGTCAACGACGCGTGGGGAAACATCGACATCCTCATCAACAACGCCGGCATCATCGACGATACCCTCATGGTAAGGATGTCCGACGAGCAGTGGGACTCGGTAATCTCCACCAACCTGAACGGGACCTTCTACTGCTCGAGGGCCGTGCTGCGCACCATGCTCCGAAAGAGATGGGGACGCATCATCAGCATCGGTTCCGTAGTGGGACTTAGAGGCAATGCCGGCCAGGTCAACTACGCGGCTTCGAAGGCCGGGATCGTCGGTTTCACCAAGGCCCTCGCCAAAGAGGTGGCTACCAGGGATATCACCATCAACGTCGTTACCCCTGGGTATATCCGCACCGACACGGTGGACCGGCTCCCACAGCAGACAAAGGACAAGATTCTGACGTGGATCCCCCAGGGTCACTTCGGTGAAGTAGACGACGTGGCGCATCTCGTGACCTTTCTGGCCGGCGCCCAGGCGAAATATGTGACGGGGCAGGTGATCAGCGTCGATGGGGGCCTGGCCATCTAGGCCGGCTCTTGGTGGGCCCTCCAAGGCTGAGCTTCGTCTGCCTGCCCCTCTTCTACTGGCGCAGCGCGACGGTGTGACCCTACCCTCCAGGAGAGGCGTGGTTGTCATTTGAAGGCAAGGTAGCCCTCGTTACCGGGGGTTCCAGGGGGATCGGCAGGGCCATCTCGCTGGAGCTGGCCCGCCGTGGATCGCACGTCGCGTTCAACTACTTCCGCAATCACAAGGCTGCGGCCGAGACCGAGCGGGAGCTTGCAGAACTGGGCGTGCGCTGTCTCAAGGTGAAGGCGCACCTGGGCGACGCCGACAAGATCCGCTTCCTGTTCGAGCAGGTCCGAGACGTCTTCGGCAGGCTGGACATCCTCGTGAACAACGCCGCCTCCGGCGTCCAGCGACCGGCTTCTGAGCTTACCGAGAAGCACTGGGAGTGGACGATGAACGTCAACGCCCGGGCCCCCTGGCTGTGCGCCATCGAGGCCTCCCGCCTGATGGGCCACGGAGGCAAGATAGTCAATATCACCAGCCAGGGCTCTCAGAAGGTGCTGCCCTACTACTTCTCGGTGGGCACCTCCAAGGCGGCCCTGGAGGCGATAACACGCTATCTGGCGGTGGAGCTGGCCCCCAAAGGGATATCCGTCAACGCCGTGTCAGGCGGCTATGTGGAGACCGGTGCCCTGGACCACTTCCCAAATCGCGACGATATGGTTGCAGCATCGAAGGAGACCGTGACGGGACGAGCCGTCACTGCAGAGGATGTTGCAAAGACGGTCGCCTTCCTATGCGGGGACGACGCCGAGATGATACGGGGGCAGGTGGTCGTCGTGGACGGCGGGGCCTCCCTCAGGGCCTGAACGGCAGCTCCTCCACTGTGGCCGTAACATCGCCGGCCTCCGAGTCCATCGTCAAGATCACTCCCGGTGTGGCCTGTGCCTTGCGTGCGTAGCCGAGGCCGATGGTCCTGTTCAGGCCCGGGACGCTCGCCGATGACGTGATCTCCCCAACCCTCTTGCCGTCGGCGAACAGCGCTCCGTCTCCGACGCCTCTTTCCCGGTCCCAGGAGAGCCCGACCAGATGCCGTTGCACCTTCTCATACGTATCCAGCCGCGCGACGACCTCCTGTCCGATGTAGCAGTCCTTGTTGAAGCTGATGAACTCGGTCAGGTTGGCCTCGAGGGGGTTGCGCTCTTCGGTCAGCTCCTTGCCGTAGGCGGGGACGCCGTGCTGCACGCGGACCGCCTCCAGCGTCTCGGCGCCTACGGGCTGGATGCTGGCGTCCGCCCCCAGCAGCCTGCCCCACAGCTCCTCTCCCAACGCGGCCGGCGCAACCAGGTCGTATCCGGCGACTCCGGCGAAGTCGGTGCGCACCAGCCGTACCTCCATTCCCTCTATACCCATCGATAGGTGGTCGAAGCGGGACAGCGAAGACACCCGCTCACCCGTAACGCTGTCCAGAAGTCCGGCCGCGCCGGGTCCGATGACTGCCACCATCGCCGTCTCTTCCGTCTCGCAGTACGATTGCCACACGCCAAAATGCGATCGCGAGCAGGCGGCCTGTACAATCACTTTCTCTCAGCTCCGGTTACAAATCAATATCGCAACTTGTTATCGTCATCCCAAACCTGATACAAGTGAGCGGTCCGGTTTCTGGTAAATTGCAGCAATGACCCATAGCTCTTAGCCTTTGGATGACGGAGCGAATCAATGACGACAACTTTCTCTTCAACTCGACCGCAGATCATGGGAGCGACCCATATGGTCTCAAGCGGTCATAACTTGGCCACAGCCGCAGGCTTCAGAATCCTTGAGGAGGGAGGAAACGCCATAGACGCCGGAGTGGCATCTGGAATTGCCATCAATGTAGTCAAGCCCGTATCCACCAATTTCGGAGGCGTTGCCCCGATCATAATCTTTAACGCCGCAACCAACGAGACGGTGACCATAAGCGGCTTAGGCAGATGGCCAAAGGCGGCGTCCGTGGATTACTTCGAGAAATACCACGGCGGCGATCTGCCGGTCGGAATGCTCCGGACCGTGACTCCTGCTGCTGCTGACGCATGGATGACCGCGTTGGAGAGATACGGCACCATGACTTTCGAGCAGGTCGTCTCACCGGCTTTAGAGTTGGCCGAAAAGGGCTTTCCCATATCGCACTTCCAATCGTCTTCACGATTTTGGGAGCGTCCGGAATTCGCTGACGCCATCAAGACCTGGAAGTCCACTCTCAGTATTTACATGCCAC